>JAACJX010000467.1 GCA_014237545.1 Ardenticatenia bacterium
ACATCGCCATCGACGGCAACATGCGCACCAACGTGCCGGGCATCTACGCTATCGGCGACGTAGCCACCGACTACCGGCTGGCCCACGTGGCGTCGGCGATGGGCCTCATTGCCGCCGAGACGATCGCCGGTCACCCGACGGTGGCGCTCGACTTCCGCCTGATGCCACGCTGCACCTACAGCCAGCCACAGGTGGCCAGTTTCGGCTACACCGAGGCGGCGGCCAAGGAGGCGGGCTACGAGGTCAAGGTCGGCCAGTTCCCGTTCCAGCCGAACGGCAAGGCGCTGGGCCTNGGTGAGCGCGACGGGTTCGTGAAGATCATCGCCGACGCCAAGTATGGCGAGATCCTGGGCGCGCACCTNGTCGGCCCGGACGTGACCGAGCTNCTNCCGGAACTNACGCTGGCGCAGAACAACGAACTGACGGCNGAGGAGATCGCCCGCAACGTCCACGCCCACCCGACGCTGAGCGAGGCGCTCATGGAAGCGGCGCATGGGGTGGAGGGGATGCCGATACATATTTGAGTGTCAGGATTGCTGGTAACCCGGTTTCTGGCAGAAACCGGGTTTTTTATTGCTATGCGGGTCGTTATTTCAACTGCCACGCGTCAACTTTCCCGCGGCCGCTCCTGCACCGCCCATGAATTCCCGTCTGGGTCGCTGAAGAAGATGAACGAATTCCAGCGGCCGCCGCGGCCTTCGACCAGGTTCGCGCCTTCGAAGTGGCTGACCGGACTGACGGGCACGCCACGTTCGGCCAACTGCGCGTGGGCCACGTCCACGTCATCAACGACCAGTTGCAGCCCCTTGAGCGAGCCCGGCGACATGTCGTTGCCCAGCCCNTNGNCNATGACGATNGAGCANCCCGAGCCGGGCGGCGTTAACTGCACNACNCGCACATTGTCGCTGATGCGCGTGTCGTGGTCCACGGCAAAGCCGACCTGCTCGCCATAAAAATGTTTCGCCCGATCGAGGTCGGACACGGGCACGACGACCACTTCCAGTTTCCAGTCCATTGATTACATCTTCTGTCCTTGAAGTAAGGCAAGCAGCTCGCCGGGAGAAATAACCGGCAGCGGCCCGGATTTAAAGCCGAGCAGATCACGACTGACTACGTACTCAGCGCCGGCATGGACACCGGCCATCATCTGAACGGCATCCTCGAAATCTCGATAGGGCAACGCCAATGCCTGATCGATCACTCGTGAATCAACAGCGGCAATCCTGAGAAATTGAAGCAGTTTCGTTAAATGAACACGCNCCATATCACGCGAGCTATCCTTGGCGACCAGGTAGAAAAGGGTGGTGACTGAGTGCGCCGCGATCCATCCCTCGATCCGGCCGGTCTCAATGGCGGCCAATACCTCAGCGGATGACTCAAAAAACGGTTGCCGTTTGCTGAGCGCGTCGATCAAGATATTCAGGTCAACCAGGATTCGTGTGGGCATCGCCATATTTCTCGTCGATATATCGCCAGTAATCTTCCTCGCTGCTCTCAGGCGAAAGGATTCCGATCAGACTCCTGACAATAGGCGCGTTGTCGAGAGAGCCTTCCTGTAGCGGCAACTGGTCGAGGTATTGGGCAACGAGCCTTGAAATTGACGTGTCATTCATCTCNGCGAAGCTTTTGGCTCGTTCCAACACTTTAGCCGGAATACGAATTGTCAGCTTGGTCATTTCCATATTGCACCTGACGATTATCAGTATGCCGTATAGTATAATGATTTTTATACGACAAACAAGAGATAGCCGGCCTCCTTCCATCACACATTAACTATACATAACACCACGACCNACACCCGTCCGATCTCGCTATAATGAAGCCGTCAACAGGAGCATACAGTGGCTCTATGAAATCGAATTTCGGCGTTCTGCTCATCACTGCTCTGCTTATTACCACTACGGCCTCCTGCGGGGCCTCGTCNGCCNTGCGNGACTCGCGCCTGGACGCGCCGCCCACGGCCGAGCCGNCGCCCACGGCCACGATCGCGCCCATCACCGAGGACCCCGCCGGCTATGCCCGCGCCTTCTACCGCGCCTGGGAAATGGGCGATTACCTGGGCATGTACAGCCTGCTCACGCCCTCGAGCCAGACAGTGGTCGATAGCGCGTCGTTCATCCGGCGCTACGAAGAGGCGATGAAGACCGCCGCCGTCAGTCAGGTCTACGCCCAGCCGCTGGGCGTCCTGCGCGAAGGGGATGCGGCCGAGTTCGGCGTGCGCGTCACCCTGACGTCCGACGTCGTCGGCGACCTTGTGCGCGATCACACGGCNNGGCTGGCCTACGAGGGCGGCCGCTGGGGNATCGTCTGGGACGAGGGGCTNATCCTGCCCGANCTGGCNGGCGGCAANCGGCTGACGCTGGAAGCGCGCGTGCCGTCGCGCGGCAATATCTACGACGTCAACGGCAAGGCGCTGGCCTACCAGGGGAGCGCCTACGAGTTGGGGGTCATTCCCGGCCGCATCCAGGACGAGCCTGGGCTGCTGGCCGCGCTCAGCAACGCCCTGGGGCTGACGCCGGAACAGATAAAAGAGAAGTACGCCACGGCGCTGCCGGAGTGGTACGTGCCCGTGGGGGTGATGGCCGAGGAAGACTTACAGCAGTTTGCGCTGGCCCTGGAGCCTTATCTCGATAAGGGGCTGGCCACGCCCAAGCGGCGGCCGATGCGCCTCTACTCCGACACGGACTCGGCCGCCCACGTCATTGGCTATATGGGCTCCATTCCGCCCGAACAGCTGGCCGACTACCAGGCACAGGGCTTCACCGGTGACGAGATGGTCGGCATCGCCGGTCTGGAGGCCTGGGGCGAGGATTATCTCAACGGCGATCGCGGCGGCATCCTGAGCATCGTGGACGCCAGCGGGCAGGTCATCGCCGTCGTGGGCGACCGGGAGCCGCAGCCGGCGCGCAGCATCTATACCACGCTCGACCTGAATTTCCAGGCAGCCGTGGAGCAGGCGCTGGCCGACGCCATCGCCACGCACCCGGCGGCCAACTTCGGCGCGGTNGCCGTNCTCGATCCCAANAGNGGCGCAGTGCGCGCCCTGGCGACCTATCCGACTTATGACCCCAAGGCCTTCGACCCGTTGCGACCCGACTCGGCGCAGGTGGTGGGNGCGCTGCTGAATGACCCCGGACAGCCGCTGCTGAACCGGGCGACTCAGGGCGCGTATCCGGCCGGCTCGACGTTTAAGCTGGTGACTTACGCTGCCGCGCTCAACAGCGGCCTCTACACGCCCGATTCGCGCTACAGCAGCACCGGCTCGTGGAGCCGCCTGGGCGAGGAGTTCACCAAGTTCGACTGGCTGAGCGGCGGCCACGGCACGATCAGCCTGCGCACGGCGCTGGTGGTGTCGTGCAACTCATGCTTCTACGATGTCGGCTACACCGTCGACGGCGCGGATAACACGCTGCTGCCGCGCATTGCCAAGGAGTTTGGGCTGGGGCAGCCGACGGGCATTCAGGGCATTTCCGAATCGGCCGGACTGATCCCGGACCCGGAGTGGAAGATCAACAACATCGGCGAGGGCTGGGCCACCGGTGACGCGGTGAACATGTCCATCGGCCAGGGGTACGTGCAGGTAACGCCGCTNCAGATGGCCAACATCGCCGCGGCCATCGCCAACGGCGGCACCCTCTACCGTCCGACCCTGGTCGACCGGATCGGCGAATCGCCGACCTCGCCCGAGGAGATGCCGCAGCCGCATGTCAACGGCACGCTGCCGCTGTCGGCCGAGCAGATCGCCACGGTGCGCGAGAGCCTATGGAACGTGACCCACGCCGGCAACGGCACGGCAACCCACCGCTTCGTGGGCATGCCGGTGCCGGTGGCCGGCAAGACGGGCACGGCCGAAGCGCCGCCCGGCCTGCCCCACGCCTGGTTCGTCGGCTATGCGCCGGCCGAGCCGTTTACGACGGCCGANGGNCGGCTTGTTGAGACGCCTGAGCTGGCCATCGCCGTNNTGCTGGAGAACGCCGGNGAGGGNTCGGACGTGGCCGCNCCGCTNTTCCGGCGNGTGGTGGAGNTGTATTACGGCATCGAGCCGACGCCGTTCCCGTGGGGCGGGTAGGGCAAAGATGTNTATCGGTTGAACGAACAGCCGCCTCTTGCGTTTTGACGGGGCGGTGCTATAATTCCTGCTTGCTTGGAGCGAAAACGNGGGCGATTAGCTCAGTTGGTTAGAGCGCTACGTTGACATCGTAGAGGTCACAAGTTCGAGTCTTGTATCGCCCACTATCCTAGACCTGACAGAGTATCTGTCGGGTCTTTTTGCTATTGGGTGAGCGCGCCCAGACCTGACAGGTGGGCAACAAGGTCTTCATGTCAGCNCAGAAGATGGGGCCGTCCACCTGTCAGGTCTTTTTGTTATTGGCGAGAAGTTTGGGATAATGCGGGTCCGCCATGGACCAAAAATTTCGCCTGAGCCCCTCAACTGTTGCTTCCTATTTCAGACACCGCTGTGACCGGCAGTTTCGCTGGAACAGCGTCGAACANCCCGACCGCGGCCGCGCCGGCATCGGCTGGAACGTGCCGCCGACCCCTCGCTTCCACAGCCGCCCCGGTATCAGTCTNTTNATGGCCGCCGGGGACGACTTCGAAGTGGATCGCCTGGAACAGNTAAAGCGCGAATACGGTGAAGNCCAGCTGTTCCACAACGGGCTTGAAGAAAAGAGCGGGCGGCAAACGGTGCGGCCGTTGCCGATGAATGAGTTGGCCGGCTTGCTACGCCGACCGTCGCCACCCCGATTTGTGGCCCAGCTATTCATCGATCTGGAAGCCACACCCCGGCAGGCGACTCATTTCCTGAGCCGGTTCGGGCTGGACCCGACTGGCGTTCGGGTGGGCACGGCCCGGCCCGACCTGCTCGAACTGCTGGAGGTCGATGGCAAGCGCGTGTTGCGGGTGTGGGACATCAAGGCCAGCCAGTCCGCCCGCCACGAACACTTTATCCAGGTGGCATACTACAGTTTCCTTTTGGAACACGCCCTGGCGGCTCATGGGCTGGCCGACGCCTACGCCGTCGATACCCAGTGGGGNGTAATCTACTCCCGCGAGGGACCGGATGAGTTTTTGTTGGCCCCCTACCGGCTGGCCATCGAGGGTTTCCTGCGCCACCGGATGATGGACTTGCTGCGGACGGAGGCGGCCGAGGCGCACTACCACGTTAACGAAGGCTGCCCCATGTGCCAGTACCTGGACAACTGCCGCACGGAGGCCGACGCCGGGCGCGACCTGTCGCGGGTGGCCTATCTCACCTCGGAGTCCAAGCGGCGGCTGGTGCGCCACGGCATCCGCACCCATCGTGAATTGGCGTCTCTATCCGAGGACGACCCGCTCTGGCCGCGGCTGCGCGAGGCGGGCCACGACCTGTCGGTGAACCTGGGACGCTATGCGGCTATCGCGAGGGCGCTGGAGGACGGCCACCCCCGGCCGCTGGCCGGCCGCTCGCTCACCATCCCGGCCTGGGAAGACGTGCGCATTGTTCTCAGCGCCGAGCAGGATCCCGTGACCAACACCTGTTTCGCGCTGGGCATCAAGACGCTGGAGGGCTTCGACGAGCNCCGCCGGCCGTTAGGCCTGGAGCAGGTCTTTCTGCTGGAGAACCCGCTGGCCACTCCNGACGCCGAAGCCCGCATGTTGCTGGCCTTTCTGCGCGTGCTGAACGAATTGCTGCTGCGCGTGGATGCCGAGAACGGGGCCACGGCCGCCGAACTGGAGACAGACACGCCGGAAGTAGCGGCGGCGCGGCAGGCACTGGCGGCGGCGACGACGGCGCGGGCCGCGTTCAAAGCCGCTCATCCGCGTCTATTCAAGTCGCGCCCCGGCGATTTACCCCTTCTCGAAGAGCGGAGCCAGTTGGAGGCGGCCGAGAAGGAGGCTGACAAGGCGCTCAAGGCGGCGGAAAGGGAGGCCTGGTATCAGAACCGGCGGCGGCAGAAGCGGCTCCATTTCTTCGTCTACGACCATTTCGACCTGACGGTTCTCAAGCGCCTGGTGGAGCGCCACCTGTTCGCCGGCGATCCCGAGTTGATGGGCGAGTTGTTCACCCTCGTGCGCCTATTCCCGCCGGAGTCGGTGCTGCCCGACGCGGACACCTTCCGTACCCTGCCCGGCACGGTCGTCGTCCAGGCGTTGCGGCAACTGGTGGCCCTGCCTGCGCCCTATATCTATGATTTGCGCACCGTCACCGAGCGCATCCCGTCCGGAACAGACGGCCGCGAGCCCTATCGCTTCCGGCCGCCGGCCGGTTTCGTCTTCCGTGGCACCAATCAGGTCATGTTCGAGCGCATCCACGACGCGTGGAGCGGGCAAGGCTTTATGGCGAATCCGCGCGACCCGGCCACGCTCATCCCCCCGGCCGATGTCCTGGCTCGGGTGGAGCGTGCCGTGCGGAGCAAGCTGCGGGCGACGGACGCGGTGGTGATGTGGCTCAAGAAAGAATTCCGCGACAAGCTGCTTCTGCGCAAGGAGCCTTTTCGGCTCTACGAGGATTTCGACCCGTTGGGCTACCAGTCGCCGGAAGGCGAGCGGCTGTTCATGCTCGACGCGCTGCGCGTCTTCACGCTGCTGGAGACGTCGCTCAGCGAGATGTCGGTCAAGCACCTGCATACTTTGCCAGTCGACGACCGCGTGGCCCGCTTCGAGTGCATCAGCGGCCTGCGCTACATCGAGGGGGCCGATGAGCCGGACGGGAGCCTGTGGTTCACCTTCGATCGGGCGGCGCGGGACGTGAAATTCGAGCGCGGCGCTTTCGACCTGGTGCTGACGCCCCAGGACAAGCCCGACCTTCTGGTCAGCGAGATCGACGGCGCGTTGTTCGAGCCGAACAAGTGGCGACACGAACCGTACAAGGTCGATCTGATCGATTACGACCTGACAGCCGATCCGCCTCGCGTCTGCCTGAGGCCGAAAAGCAAAAGTTTCAGAGAAAAGGTAGACCTGGCGTCGGTCCACACGCTCGACAAGGTNTTCATGGACTACAACACNGGCAAGGTGTTGCACGTGCTGTCGTCGCTGGGGGCAGCGCCAGACATGGCCCGCCACGTGCACGACCTGCTCAATACGGCCGCCATCCCCGGCTGGCGGCCGCTGATCGACGATGTCGGCGGGGTCGAGAGTGCCCTGAGCCGGCAGGTTGAACGGGGCGGCAAGAATCCCAATTTCCTGACCAACGCTCAACGGCGAGCCTTCCGCGGCGTGCCAGCCACGCCACTGAGCCTCATCTGGGGGCCGCCGGGCACCGGCAAGACCTATATGCTGGGCCACTTGCTGCTGGCCTACATCCTGGCGGCGCGGCAGTCCGGGCAGCCGGTGCGCATCCTGGTAACCGCATTCACCCACCACGCCATCAACAACGTGCTGCAAAAGCTGTTCGAGTTGCTGGCGGCTTACCAAATGGACGGGCCGGAAACCAGCATCGTCAAGATTCACGGCAGCAATGGGCCGGCGGCCGACGAGCGCCTGCCGTCCGCGATCGCCCGCGTGCCCCACAAGGACCTGCCCGGCCTGTTAGCCGNCGAGACGTCATGTCTGGTAGTCGGCAGCACGGTCTGGGGCGTGTACAACGGCATGAAGGCGGTCGGCAGCCCGGTGCAGCCGTGGTTCGATGTTGTCCTCATCGATGAAGCCTCGCAGATGAAGCTGCCCGACGCGCTGATCGCCTTCAGCGCGTCCAAGCCCGACAGCGCGGTGATCCTGGCCGGGGATGACCGGCAGTTGCCNCCGATCATCCACGGGCAATACCCGGCCGAGCACGAGCATATGCTGTCGTCGGTGTTCGCCTTCATGCGCCGCCGCATCGAGGAACGGGCGACGACCGAGCCGGAGTTCGAGGGGCGGACCATCTTCCAGCTGGAAGAGAACTTCCGCATGAGCGAGCCACTGACCGCCTATCCACGAGATATGCTCTACGGTGGGAATTTCCATTCACAACAGCCCAACATACGCATCATTACCCGGCCAGAGATGCCGCTGGCGACCGACGACCCGGTCGATTACATCTTGCACCCCGACCGGCCGGTCGTCCTGTGCCGNTACGACGCGCCCATCAGCTTCACAGCCCGCAACCCGCTGGAGGCCGACATTGTGGCCCGGCTGATCCTGCGCCTGTCAGATATCATGGTCAAGCCGNACACCGAAGATCTGGTCGATCCCGAGTATCTGGCCGCGCAGGGCATCGCCGTGTTGTCNCCCCATCGGGCGCAGAACAGCACCATCCGCGGCCTGCTGGAGCAGCACGGGTTCGGCCATAACGGGCGGCCGATGCCGCTGGTGGACACGGTCGACAAGCTACAGGGGCAGGAGCGCGATGTGGTCATCGTCTCCTACGGCGTGGCCGACGAAGAGTACGCCGAGGCCGAAGCCGCGTTTTTGCTCAGCAGCAACCGCTTCAACGTGGCCACGACGCGGCCGCGGCGCAAGCTGATCGTGCTCTGTTCCAATGCCGTGCTCGATGTCGTTCCCCAGGACAGAGATATCCTGCTGGAGTCGATGATGCTCAAGGAGTTCCGCAATTACTGTGACAGCGGTCCGAGGTTGTTCGACTGGAAGGCGGCTGAATTCGATCCAGTGGCGTTGGCTGTTCAATGGAAATCGTTTGAGCCCTAACCAGCTATCACCGTGCCGTTTGATATACTCTCTACTAGCACATAAAGGAGTTGACCCATGCCATCCGACCGCTGCATCCTCGTCCTNGGCGGNGCNGGCCTCGTCGGCTCGCAGATCGTGCGCGAGATCGCCCGTGAGCTGGAGCCGGCGCGCATCGTTGTCGCCAGCCTCTATCGGGGCGAAGTGCGCGAATTTCTCCACGACGCGCGGCGCGAGTTCTGCAATGTGGAATTCATCGGCGCGTGGGGCGACGTCTTCGTGCGCGATGAGTTCATGGAAGAAANCCGCCGCCGGTTGATGCAGACCCGCGTGCGGCGCGACATGCTCTATCAGGACTTGTTCGGCGGGTTGGAGGAGGCCTATGAGCGCTCCGGGCTGGCCCAACTCATCCGGCAGTACAAACCCGACGTCATCATCGATTGCATCAACACGGCCACGGCTATCAGCTACCAGGACATCGAAAGCCTGAGCAAGCAGACCCACGATCTCCTCGACCAGCTCAACCAGATTGTCGATCATCAGGACTTGGAAGCGCTGGCCGCCCTCGGCCGCGACCTTGAGGCGAATGTCAGCTCGCTGCTCATCTCGCAATCGCTGCCGCAACTCATCCGCCACGTGCAGGTCATCCACCGCGCCATGTCGGAGAGCGGCACGCGCCTTTACCTGAAGGTCGGCACGACCGGCACGGGCGGCATGGGCCTCAACATTCCCTATACCCACAGCGAGGACCGGCCCAGCTTCAAGCTGATGAGCAAGACGGCCGTCGCCTTTGCCCACACCGGGCTGATGTTCCTCATGGCGCGCACGCCCAACGGCCCCCTGGTGAAGGAGTTGAAGCCGGGGGCGATGATCGGCTACCGGCGCGTGGCCTTCAAGACGGTCAAGCTGCGCGGGCGGCCGTTGTTCCGCTATCAGAGCCAGGAGCAACCGCTGGTCGACCGGCTGCTGCTGCGCGGCGACGAGAACGCCTACGATCGCATCGACAAGCTCCAGATGGCCGGCGTCGATACGGGCGAGAACGGCTTCTTCGCCCGCGGCGAGTTCGAGACGATCACCCATACCGACCAGATGGAGTTCATTACGCCGGAGGAGATCGCCGAACAAGCGGTGCTGGAGATCAAGGGCAGCAACACCGGCTACGACGTCATCGCCGGCATCGACAGCAGCATCCTCAATCCCAGCTACCGGGCGGGGGTGNTGCGNCANACGGCGCTGGACAAGATGGCCCGCATCGAGGAGGAGACGCAGACCCATAGCGTCGCCCTGGGGCAGTTGGGGCCGCCGGAGCTATCCAAACTGCTATACGAAGCCCACTTGNTGAANCTCAATTNNGNCACCCTGGAGCGCGTNCTGGAGACGCCGCCGGACGAGATCGCCCGCGTTCTCTATGAGTTTATCCNGCGCGAGGAAATCCTGCGCACGACGATCACGTCGATCGGTCTGCCCATCCTGCTCCCCGGCGGCGATTGCCTGCTGCGCGGGCCGCGGCTCAATATCCCGGAGAGTATCTACCGCGAGGTCGAGATCGACGCGGCGCGGATCGATGCCTGGGCGGCCAAGGGTTGGGTCGACCTGCGGCCGGCCAACTTCCGCGTCTGGCACGACCGCTTCGAGCGCATGCTGCGCACCAAGCACATGCTCCACACGCGCGGCACGTCGTCGGTGACGATGAAGACCTATCTGCCGGAAACGATCGAGATCGGCGCGGTCGTGGCCTGGATATTCAATAATGAAGAGGGGGGCTATCGCATTAAATGACGCTCGGGCTCTCCCCCGATGCTTCTGGTGACCATGCCGGGCCGGGCAATTCCAACTAGAAAGACAAGGCACGGACAAGCGCGGATAACAAAGGGGGGACAGTGTAAATCAGCCCGCCCCAGCTTGCGGAAAAAACCGCCTTGCTCGGCCGCAAGGGTGACTCGTGGCCGCGAAAATCGGCGCGCTCCGTGGCATTCGTGTTCCATTCTTCCGTCTGCCGGCAGCGACAATCCGCCTGATTCCGGGCCGCCAATCCGGCTTCCCTTATCGAATTGAGGTAAAATTACCTCAAAGAGCCTGAGAGCGATTGAGCTTGACAATTGGCGCACCTGGGCTAGTATCAACTCAATACGAAAGAGATCTGCCCTCTCCGGATCGGCGCTTTTACTGATCCGGCTATCGAACTGACCACCAGAGAGACTATATGCAACCATCTAAAGATTTCTCCGGCCTCACTATGCCAGTCTTTTCGGCATTTGGCTGGGCAGGGGAAGAAAACGCCATCAAATTTGCCCTGGCACAGCTACAAATGTTCATCGACGCGCTCTATCTGCGCCTGCCGCCCGACGTGCGCGACGAGTTTCCATCGCGCGGCCTGAGTCCGGAGAACCAAAACGTCTACTTGGCCACCGGCGACACTTACGACAAAGAGGCNTACATCGCCTTTAACGCCCGACCCATGAGTTTGGAGATTCAGCTCGGCATTGTCGGCAAAAATCTACTGTCGAAAGGGCTGGCCGCGGTCAATAAAGATCCTGTGGCCGCCCACCACACCCTGACCCAGCTGGATCCCAACTGGTCGTTGCGCGTCCAGCAAATGCAGGTCGATGCCGAAACGCAGGAGCGCGCCCACCACCTCGATCTGTTCAAGGACAGCGTCAACAACTTCAGCGAAGAACAGGCCCGCGAAACCTTCTCCCGCGCCGCATATCTGAACGAAGAAGACAAATGGGCCACGCCCGTTTTTCTGAGCCTGCGCCTGCCCTCGGAGCGCGTGGCGGCGATGGGCCTGGCCGTGGTTGACATCTCGGCCGNCCTCGTCTCGACCCTGATGCCGACGTTGCGCCTCTTCACCGGCAAGAAAGCCAAGAAGGCGCGGGCGTCCAAGTCGACGGCCAAAGCGCCGCGCCGGCCGCTTGAGGCAACCGACGACGCGGCGCCTGGCGAGCAGGCCATCACCGGCAGCATCAAGGCCATGGCCGATAGCTTCACCTACGTGGCCGACTTGAAGCCGCTCCACATCCGGCGCGGGTTCATCAACCTGACGCCGGCCCACTGGCCGTTCTTCGCCGCGAGCAACCGGATGGAAACGCGCGACGTGACAGTGGTGTTCGGCGGCCGGCAAGATCGCCACAGCAGCGTGTGGCGCTTGCAGCCCGACGATCAGGCCCGCCTGGTGCTCGGCCCGCAGGTGCACGAATGGCTGGAAGAGAACTTCGCCAGCAGCGAAAACATCCGGGTCGTCGCCCGCCGGCTCGATAATGACGAAATACGAATTACCCTCGACGCGGCCGGCTAAACCCGCCAGACAATCTCACGGATATCTATGGCGCGAACCAAGATAGTTGCAACCATCGGCCCGGGCTCGGCGCATCCGGAAACGATTCGTCGCATGCTCAACGCGGGCATGACCGTCGCCCGCGTCAATTTCTCCCACGGCGACCANGCCGGCCACACCCAGACGGTGAAGATGCTGCGCGAGGTGGCCGCCAAGGAAGGCAAAACGCTGGCCATCCTGGGCGACCTGCAAGGGCCCAAGCTGCGGCTGGGGCACGTCAAAGCCGGCGGCATGATGCTCTCGCCGGGAGATGAGATCGTTCTCACCCCTTATCCCGGCCAGCCGGCCATGATCCACCTGCCGCACCCCGATCTGATCGCCGCCGCCCAACCGGGCAACCGGCTGGTCATCGGCGACGGCGAAGTCGAGTTCACCGTGGCCGAAAAGAGGGGCGACACGCTGCGCGTCATCGTCACCGTGGCCGGGCTGCTGGAATCGCGCAAGGGCGTGAATGCGCCGGGGGTCGATCTGCCGATCTCTTGCCTGACGGACAAGGATCACACGGATCTGGAGCTGATCAGCGCGCTGGACTTCGATTACGTGGCCCTGTCGTTCGTGCGCACCGCGTATGACATCCAGGAGCTGCGCGACCTGATGCGGGACAAGCCGCGGCAAATCCCGATCGTCGCCAAGATCGAGAAAAGCGAGGCCATCGACAACCTGCTGGCCATTCGCGACGCGGCCGACGGCCTCATGGTGGCCCGCGGCGACCTGGGCATCGAGATGCCGCCGCAGGAACTGCCCCTGCTGCAAAAGCGCATCATCGCCGCCTGCAACGAGGCCGGCAAACCGGTCATTACCGCCACCCAGATGTTGCAGTCAATGGTGGAGCACCCGCGGCCGACCCGCGCTGAGGCCAGCGACGTGGCCAACGCCATTCTCGATGGCACCGACGCGGTCATGCTATCCGGCGAGACAGCCACCGGCAAATACCCGGTCGAATCGGTGCTGATGATGAAGCAGATCGCCGAGATCACCGAGCGCGCGCTACCGTACAGCGTGTGGCGCGGGCGACTCGAGGGCACCGGCCATCCGGGCAGCGTGACCGAGGCCATCGGCCGCGCCAGTTGCGCCATCGCCGAGGAGATCGGCGCCGCGGCCATCGCCAGCGCCACCCTCAGCGGCTATACCGCCCGGCAGATCGCCCGCTTCCGGCCGCGCATCCCCATTTTCGCCGTCTCTCCCTCGGCACACACCCAGCGGCGCTTGGCGCTGGTATGGGGCGTCGAGACCCTGCTGGTGCCCGACTTCGCCGACACCGATACGATGCTCGAAGAGACGGCCGAGGCGCTGCGCAATACCGGGCTCGAAGCCGGGCAGCAAGTCGTGATCACCGCGGGCGTGCCCTTCCAGATGTCCGGCCACACGAATCTGATCAAGGTCCACGCTATCTAAGCGGAGCCGGAACGCCCTTTGCCCGACTCGCCCTGGCTGACCGCCACCCGACCCCTCATCATCGGCCATCGCGGGGCCAGCGCTGACGCGCCGGAAAACACGCTGGCCGCATTCGCGCTGGCACTGGAGCAAAACGCCGACGGCATCGAGTTCGACGTGCAGTTGTGCGCCGACGGCGTGCCGGTCATCATGCACGACGACACAGTCGACCGCACTTGCAACGGCACGGGCCGCGTAGCCGACCTGACGCTGGCCGAGTTGCGGATGCTGACCATCGAAAACGAGCATGTCGTCCCCACGCTGGATGAGGCATTCGAGATGCTCGGCCGCCGCGCGCTCTACAACGTCGAGTTAAAGGCGCTGGGCGTGAGCGACGGCGGGCTGGCCGCGGCCGTTGCCAACTGCATCGAGGGTCACGGCCTCGGCGACCGGGTGATCGTCTCATCGTTCAGCCCGTTTGTGGTGCGCGAGGCACGCCGCAACCTGACCCGCTCCATCCCGGTGGCCCACCTGCGCGAGCACCGCCTGATGCGGCTGGCACACAAGGTTGTGCGGGCCGAGGCCGACCACCCCAGCCACCAGCTGGTCGATGAATCGCTGATGGTCTGGGCGCGCCGGCGCGGCCTGCGGGTCAACGTCTGGACGGTCGATGACCCGGCCGAGGCGCGGCGCTTGATAAGTCTCGGCGTCAATGGCATCATTACCAACCGGCCAGGCGCGCTCCGCGCGGCTATGGCCTGAGAAAACCCCTGCGGCGAGGTTACCATCATGCGCATCAAAGTCATCCTGAATCCATATGCCAACCGCTGGGGAGCCAAGGCCCAGGCCGATGAAACGGCCGCGGCGTTCCGCGCCGCCGGCGTCGAGTGCGACTTAGTCATCACTGATGCGCCAGGCCAGGGCACGCCCATCGCCGAGGCGGCCGCGCGCGATGGTTACGACGCCGTGGTGGCCGCGGGCGGCGACGGGACGATCAACGAGGTCATCAACGGCCTGATCCGCGCCGCCGGCGACGGGCCGACGGTGCCATTCGGCATCGTGCCGCTGGGCACGGCCAACGACTTCAACCTGATGGCCGGACTGCCCGATACCATAGCTGGCAGCGCGGGCGTCATTGCCGCCGGCCATACGCGGCGCATCGACGCCGGGCAGGTGAACGACCGCTTCTTCATCAACAACAGCGCCGCGGCGATGGAGCCGATGGTCACGCTGGAGAACATCAAGATGACCTGGCTCTCGGGCGAGATCCGCTACATCGTCGCCCTGCTGCGGGCGCTGGTGAAGCTGAAGCCGTGGCAGATGAAGCTGGCCTGGGACGGCGGCGGTTACGAGGGACCGGCTTACCTGCTGTCGGTTTGCAACAGCCCGCGCACCGGCGGGTTCACGATGGCCCCCGGCGCGGAACTCGACGATGGCCTGCTGGATATGGTGTTCGCCCCGCAGGTGTCGAAGGGCGCGGTCATCTCCATCCTGCTCAAGCTGATGCGCGGCGAGCACGTCCACCATCCGGCGGTCACCTTCCAGCGCGTCACGGCCATCGACCTGACCAGCGTCCCCGGCACGCCGCTCCACAGTGATGGCGAGATCTTCGCTGAGTCGGCCGAGACGGTGAGCTATCGCGTTCTGCCGGGTAAGGTAACGCTGCTCACGCCCTGACATCACCTCTCCATACCCTCTTCACATCTCCTTCATACCTCCGCGGTATTCTGATAGCAAGAAATCAGAAACACGGTCGCGGGCAGCGCCCCGGCCAGATCGGAGGATCATCATGAAAAAAGTACTTTGGTTGGGATTACTGGTAGCGGCCGTCATGGTCCTTGGCGCGACATTCGTGCTAGCGCAGGAACAACCCCGGGCGACGGACAACCCGGTGGAAGCCGCGCCGGCAGTGCAACTCCCAGCCCCGGACGTGCGCCCCGGCTTCGTCGATGCGGACGGGGACGGCGTCTGCGACAACTGTGGCCAGGGGCCGCGCAACCCCAATGCCCCTCGGCCTAACTTCGTCGATGAAGACGGCGATGGCGTCTGCGACAACTGTGGCACGGGCATGGGCAACGGCGGGAGCGCTAACTTTGTGGACGCCGACGGCGACGGCGTGTGCGATAACATGGGGCAGAACATGGGTCAGGCCAACGGCAAGGGCCGGGGACAAGGCCAGGCTCCGGGTCAGGGAACTGGCCTCGGTGGCGGTTTCCGCGGAGGACGCGGCGGATAAAACCATCTCTGGGATGGTGGGAGTATAATAAAGGCGCGACGGGGCCATCCCGCTCGCGCCTTTATCCTTATGGGGAATCATTATGGCCAAACGAGTCCTGGTCGTCGATGATGAAGCCAAGCTGGCGCACCTGGTGCGCGGCTATCTGGAGCAGGACGGCTACGAGGTAGCCACGGCCGGTAATGGCCGCGACGCGCTGCTCGTCAGCCGCGAATTCACCCCTGACCTGATCATCCTCGACCTGATGATGCCGGAGATGGACGGTTGGGAATTCATGCGCCATCTGCGGCGCGAGCAAGAGACACCGGTCATCATGCTCACCGCTCGGGTCGACGAGAACGATCGCATCGCCGGGCTGGAGATGGGCGCGGATGACTACCTGACGAAGCCATTCAGCCCGCGGGAACTCATGGCCCGTGTGCGGGCTGTATTGCGCCGCGCCCAACCGGCGAGCGACGCGCCCGCCGCCGAGCGCCTGCGAGCCGGGGGGCTGGAACTGGACGCCGACGCCCATGCCGCCCGGCGCGACGGCCAGACGCTCGATCTGACGCCCATGGAGTTTGATTTGCTGCTGGTGCTCATGCGCAACCCCGGCCGCGCCTTCGGCCGNCTGGAANTGCTGGAGCGCACNCAGGGGTTGGCCTACGACGGCTACGAGCGCACCATCGATGTCCACATCAAGAANCTGCGCAAGAAGATCGAGCCCGACCCGGCCCACCCGCAGTATGTGGTCACCGTGTTCGGCGTCGGCTACCGCTTTAACCCNGACCTGCCATGAACACNTTGCGCGCCATAAGCCACCGCCTGTGGTTTCGCCTGACGACCGCGTTTTTGCTGGTGGCCCTGGCCGGCGTGGCNATCGTCGCGCTGCTGGCCAACCGGGCGACCACGACCGGATTCAACCGCTTCCTGCAGGCGGAAGGCAACTCCGCCTGGAACGACGTGGCGACGCGGCTCGGCGAGGCCTACGCAGCGACCGGCGACTGGAGCGCGGCCGAAGCGATCCTGTCCTCGGTGGTGGGGCCGGGGCGCGGCGGGGGCGGCGTCCAGCTAACCCTGGTCGATAACGACGGCAATCCGATCGCCGCCGCCGGGACGCGGCGCGGCCAGATGGGCCAGGGACAGGGNCCGGAACCCCAACCGCTGCCCGTCGTCGCCGGGGGCCAAACCGTGGCGACGCTTTACGTCGCCGCGCCGGGAATGGGCAACAGCCGCGCCGGCGCGCAATACCTGGCCGAGGTCAACCAGGCCATCTGGCTGGGCGGGCTTTTCGCTGTGTTGCTGGCGNTGCTGCTCGGCGGGTGGCTGGCCTACCGGCTGACGCGCCCGCTGCGCGAACTGACCGCGGCGACGGAGGAGATGGCCGCCGGGCGGTTGGAGCAGACTGTCAACGTCCACGATGAGGGGGAGTTGGGCNAGCTGGCGGCCGGGTTCAACCGCATGGCCGGAAGCCTGGCGGCGGCCGAAGGGGCGCGGCGGCAACTCCTGGCCGACGTGGCCCACGAGCTACGGACGCCGCTGAGCGTGCTGCGCGGGCAACTGGAGGCGATGCTCGACGGCGTGTTCCCGCTGACAGCCGAGAATGTGGGCGTGGCCTACGAGGAGACGATCCTGCTGGGGCGGCTGGTGGATGACTTGCGCACGCTCTCGCTGGCCGAGGCCGGGCAACTGCCGCTGACTCGCCAGGTCATCGCGCCAGCCGAGGCCATGGCGCGGGCAGCGGCCGCTTTCGCCGCGCTCTATGANTCGGANAACGTGNCCCTGCGCGTCGAGCCGGCGGCGTCCCTGCCGCCAGTCGTGGCCGACGCGGAGCGGCTGGAGCAAGTGTTCGGCAACCTGCTGGCCAACGCGCTACGCTATGCGCCCCAGGGCGACGCGGCGCAGCCGGAAGTTCGCCTCTCGGCCGCGGCGGAATCAAACGAGGTCCGGTTCACTGTGACCGACAATGGGCCGGGACTGTCGGAAGAGGCGCGGGCCCACGTGTTCGACCGCTTCTGGCGCGGNGACCGCTCGCGCAATCGGGCGCANGGGGGGTCGGGGNTGGGGNTGGCCATCTCGCGGGCCATCATCGAGTCGCACGGCGGCCGCATNTGGGTNGAGAGCNAGCCCGGGCAGGGGACAGCGTTTCACATCGCCCTGCCCGTTGGGGAAGCGCGGTGAAACGGNCCGTGGTTGAAAGAAATAGGGGTTATGGGATTGCGATGAGTTCGCCCCGCCATGCCGTGAATGCTCTATTGTGTGAACCTGCTCTCGCAGGTGGGAATTTTGTCTCGAGGTACACTGCCTTGCCTTGCGGCTACTACATCCCCTCTTTCGTATCCCAATTCCCAGGGAAATCAAAGTGGCTCAACGCTAGAGTCACTCTCGCACACGGCAGGGTGAGCAGATATTAGCATAGTCCCCCAGGGGCGGCAATAGGACTTTACACTTGTTGGGGCGGCTCGCCAGTCTTTCTAACGAAGTTCCGACACTCGTTCGACCAGCACCAGGTCGGCCAGATTGCGGCCGATGACCTTCCGGCCGTCATCTACCTCCACCGTCAGCGGGCCCAGGAACGGGGCCACCTCGACAATGCTGACCATGGCGCCGGGAACCAATCCGAGACCGGCCAGATAGCGCAGCAACTCACTGTTGGAATCGTCGGGAATACGGGCCACGCGCGCCCGATCGCCCGCGACCATGTCGGAGAGGGCGGTGGTGTCGATGACGGCCATCGTNCCGTCGAGCGCGGGGATGGGGTCGCCGTGGGGATCGAATTCGGGGTGATTGAGCGCGGCGGCGATCCGCTCCTCCAGCTTCTCGCTGATGACGTGCTCCAGAATATCGGCTTGCTCATGGACCTCGTCCCAGCGAAAGCCGAGCGCCTCCATGAGGTACAGCTCCAGCAGGCGGTGGTGGCGGATGACCTCCAGCGCCAGCTTTTCGCCGGCCTCGGTCAGCGTCACGCCGTAATGCTTTTCATAGTTGACCAGGTTCAGCTTGGCCAATCGCTGGATCATACTGGTGGCCGAGGCGGGTTTCACGCTGCGGGCCGCGGCGATGCGCGAGGTGGAAACCGGGCTTTCCTCCANCGCCAGCGANTAGATCGTCTTGACGTAGTCCTCTATCGCCTGATGGGTGAGGCTGTCGCGCTGTTGGGATTGGCCGCGGTCGAGCTTGTCGATATTTGGCATAGCGGTTCTCCGCCAATAGAGTAACTGTTGGCCGGAGTGGCGTCAAGAGAGATCTGAGATGGACCACAGACGACAGATATCCCCCTTTGTGCTTGCGCCCACTAGTAACCGTGGCCTGTAGTCCGTCGTCTAGCGTCAAAACTCCCGCAGCAGTTGCACATGCCCGCGCAGGCTCTCGGCCATCTGGTCAAGGCTGATGCTCTCGCCGGCAGTGTGGGCCATCTCCTCCTCGCCCGGCGCGAAGCCGAGCACGGAGATGCCATGGGGGGCGATGTGGCGGCCGTCGGTGGCGAAGCGGTAGCGCGTTAGCTCCGGAGCGCGCCCCATGCCCCGGCCCAGCGCCGCCCGCACCCGCGAGACCAGCGGGGCCTCCGGCGGCGTATAGAATCCGGCGATCAGCTCGTCGGAATCATCCAGCGGCGATGGCTCCATCCCCTCGGCATAGGCCAGCGAGTGGCTGAAATCCCCCGCCAGCCGGTCAATGAACGCCCGCAGGCTGTTGACGCTCTCCGACGAAGTGCGAAAGTCGAGCAAGACCCGCGTCCAGGCCGGGGTGACGTTGCCGCTGGTCGTGTCCACCTCGATGATGGTCGGCGAGACGGACGTAGGACCGAGGACGGGATGGGCGCGCAATTGCCCGGCGGCGGCCGCCTCGAGCCGCGACAGAAAGGCCGCCAGGGCGTAGTTGGGGTTCGCGGCCCGCTCCGGCGCGCTGGCATGGGCCGACCGGCCGTGGAAGGTGAGCCAGAACTGGACGATGCCGCGATGCCCCACGGCCAGCGTGTTCGACGACGGCTCGCCGAGGATCACCAGCTCGACGGGATAATTCAGGTTCTCGACCCAGTAGGTTGCGCCTGCCCCGCCCACCTCCTCCTGGACCACGCCGCAGAATACCACGTCGCGCCGCGGCCGCTCTCCGGCGCGCAACAGCCCGGCTGCGCTGTAGACCTGCNCGGCCATTGGCCCCTTGATGTCGCACGCGCCGCGGCCGATGAGCCGGCCGTCGCGGATCTCGGCCGCGAATGGCGGCGCGGGCCACAGCGCCAAGTCGCCCGGATCAACGTGGTCGAGGTGGGTGTTGAGCGCCAGCGCGGGCAGCGCACGGTCGTGGCCATAGACGCGGCCGTAGATGTTGCCGGCGGCGTCATCCCAAATCTCGTCGTAGCCGAGCCGGGCCAATTCCTCGGCGACGACGGCGGCGAGGGCCTCCTCCTGCCCGGGCATGCTCGGCGTGCGGATNAGGCGCTGGGCGAACGCCACGCAATCGTTCAGCAGATCAGTCACTTCCATGGCCGCCCTATCCATTGGAACTCCCCCGGCCGCCCATCACCACGAGGCGCAAGATGGCGGCCACATTGAGCACGGCCTTGGGGGTAAACGATGAGGCCAGCGCATACTCCTGGTCCTTACTGCCGTCGGCGCTGCGCTCCGACGAATGGGCGTTGTCGCCCTGGGGGCCGAGGCCGTCGATGGTCGGCAACAAATCCCACAGCCAGTTGCCGTCGCTGAGGCCGCCGCGTGGCTGCAGGGCCACCGCGCCCAGGCCGAGGTCGGCCGCGGCCGCCTGCCACACCTCAAACAATCGGTTAGTGCCTTTGTTTGGCGGCCAGGGGGCCCACCGCCCTTCCAGCTCGACTTCTACCCGACAAGGATAGCCGTCCTCCAGACTCCGCACGCTGCAATAGTCGTTCAGGGCCATCATGCGGGCCACGCCCTCCTCGAACACGTCGGGGTCATAGGCGCGCATCTCGACGCTGGCCGTGGCCAGATGGGGCACGCGGTTCATCACCGTGCCGCCCATGACCGTGCCGACGTTGAAGGTTAGATGTCGCTCGTGATCGGTGAAGCCGGCGATCTCCCGAATCACGTCGGCCAGTTGGACAATAGCGTTGGCGCCCTTGCGATGGAAAACGCCGGCATGAGCGCCGCGCCCCTCGACCCGGACGCGATAGCGGGCCATGCCTTTGCGCGACGTGACGAGCAAATAGCGGCCGTCCTCCACGTCGCCTCCCTCGAAGACCAGCGCCGCCAGCGCTCCCTGGCCCAATACCTCACGACACAACGCGCCAAAGTCGGGGGCCAGCACCTCCTCAGCCGAGTTGATCAGCACGCGCCAGGTGACGCTCTCGAACACATCGGGGTAGAAGTGGCGCAGCCCGTCGAGGACCATGTAGATCATCACCGTGCCGCCCTTGATGTCAACCGTGCCGGGGCCGTAGATGCGGTCGCCNTCGATGCGAAAGGTGAAGTCGTTGGCCTGCTCCTCGATCAGCGGGTAGACCGTGTCGAGGTGGGAGATGAGGCCGATGACCGNCGCGGGCGCATCGCCGGCGGCNCGCCCCTCGCGGGTCAGGATCAGGTGCTGCCCGTAGCGCGGATCGGCCGAGGGGATGGTCTCGGCCGCGAAGCCCAGCGGGGCAAACTGGTCAGCCGTCAGGCGGCCTAGCGAATTAACGCCGGTGGGGTTCAGGGTAAAGCTGTTGACGAGCACCATCTGGTGCAGCANGTCGAGATAGAGGCTGACGTTATGTTCGTAATAGGCGTGCAGATCAGAAAAAGGCGCGGGGAGTGTCATGGCTCTTTTATAGCACTGAGAGAGGGGGCCAACAAGGAAATCGCGTCTGGCAAGCTATTGATTTTTAAGAACATATGTGCTAAACTATGTTGTAGATACGCATCAAATGGAACGTTTGCGTAGAACGTGTTACTATTTGCCTTGGCGGCTTAGAGGATGACTCGGCCGAATAGCGCAAGGCAGGACTTAAGGAGAAATCGCAAATGTATCAGAAACTTGTGATTGTAGGGCGTCTTGGCCGAGATCCGGANATGCGATACATGCCGGACGGGACGGCCGTAACAAGCTTTAGTGTAGCAACGGATCGTCGCTGGACGGATCGCGCAACGGGTCAACCAGTACAGGAAACGACCTGGTTTCGCGTATCAGTCTGGGGCCGCCAGGCTGAATCATCTAATCAGTACCTGAGCAAGGGTCGGATGGTTCTCGTTGAAGGACGTCTGACACCGGATGCAAACGGTGGGCCTCGCATTTGGACTGCCCAAGATGGGACTGCTCGCGCTTCGTTTGAAATAAAGGCGGATTCAGTCCAATTCCTTGGCGGCCGCGAGGATGGTGGCGGCGGAGCCAGCAACTTCGACGACAGCTTCCAGGGCGGCGGCGGCAAGCCCGCGGCTCAGGAAGAAGACGATATCCCGTTTTAATGTCGCGCCGGTTTCCTAACCGGCCGGTTCACACTTGAACAACACGTCGGGTCTAGAACTCGGCAGTTCGGGCGCAAAGGCGCAGATGACATTTCATCCCGCCTCTGCGCCTTTTTGTTTGCCCGCTAGCGTTTCGTCGCCGTCACGCGCGCGCTGAACAGCCGCGCCGGGCCGCTCTCCGCCGGCAGATCCGCCAGCTCAACGGCCGGCTCCGCCTTATCGACAATCGAGATGTCCGCGAAACCGGCCGCGCGCATGGCCGCCGCGTAGACAGCCACGTCCTCCGCGCCGGTGACGCAGCCGGCCCAGGCCGACAGGTTGGCCCGGTCCTCGGCCGCGAACAGACCGCGCGTCATCATGTCCGACACGGCCAACCGCCCGCCCGGCCGCAGCACCCGGTACGCTTCGCGGAAGACGGCCGCCTTGTCCGGACTGAGGTTGATGACGCAGTTGGACAGGATGACGTCAATCGATTCATCATCCACGGGCAAGTTCTCGATGTAGCCATGGCGAAACGCCACGTTGCTCAGCCCGACCTGGGCCTTGTTACGCTCTGCCTTGGCCAGCATCTCCGGCGTCATGTCCACGCCGATCACGTGGCCGGCCGGGCCGACCTGGCGGGCAGCCATAAAGGCGTCGATNCCGCCGCCCGATCCCAAGTCGAGTACCGTCTGGCCGGGCCGCAAGCCTGCCAGGGTGATGGGGTCGCCGCAGCCCAGCGACAGGCCGGTCACTTCCTGAGGTAGCCAGCTCGTGTCGGCCGCGTAGAGATCGCTGTAAACCGAATNGAGCGACTCGCCGCCCAGGGCGATCTCGGCCAGGGNGACGTCNGCCGCCGTCCCGCAGCAGTCGCTTCCGCTGGAACAGCACCCGGCGTCGCTTGACTCCACCGCCAGACGGGAATAACGNTCCCGCACCGCTTCGTGAACCCGCTCTGTGTCAATTGCCATGTTCATTCACCTCATATCGATATTTATCTATAGGTCAGCGCAAAAAAAGACACTGGCCCGCGGACTATTCAATTTCCGGCTCGCGCGCATCGATAGACGATAAGGCGACGGGCGGCGACGAATCGACGCGCTCCGGCGCGAATACGCGCATGATGCGGCCGCAGCAATCGACGACCTCATCCTGATTAAGCGAGTAGAAGACCTGTTTGCCTTCGCGTCGCACGTGAACGAGCCCAGCCTCGCGCAGGATGGCCAGGTGGTGGGAAACAGTGGGCTGGGTGATGCCGCGCATCTCCTCTACGATGTCGCCCACGCACAGCCAGCGACAACAAAGCAGCCCCATCACGCGCTGCCGCGTTTCGTCGGCCATGGCCTTGGCGAAGGAAACGGATTCGCCGGATTCGTCAGTCATATTGATATTCATCAATGTGAATAGTATACAGGGGATGAAGTAGATGTCAAGGGGGTAAAGATGGCAGGTGGCTAGGGGCAGGGGCAAGGCCGATGTGTGGTTACTGTTTCGACAGGAGGGCGATTAGCAAATTGCCTTGCAGCATGACTGATCGTGAAATACTTCACAAGCGTAGGTTTTCCGTAGATAGCGCGTAGAACATGCGTACAGCGGGGATTGACTTTCCGTCATAGAATAGTATTCGAAGGGTAAAAAATCTCTTCTTCTTCTCCTCCTTTTAACGAGAGTCAGGTTTCGGCGTTCCTGACTCTCACCAAATGAAAGGGGCCGGCNNATNNGCCGGCCCCTTTCGCTTTCCTGGTTAGNAGAGGAAGAAGNGAATCCACAGNTTNCACAGATGACACAGATTAAAAAGCATCCGTGGGAATCCGTTTTATCCGTGACCCATCATTCTCCTAACCCGCGCCGTTTGATTCGGAGGCGGGCTCGATGCTTTCNATCGGCTCTNGCNCGGCCGCGTTGCCNTTCATTTCCGCGTCNGTCACCGCNTGCCGCGTCTCGCGGATAACGGCCACTGACGCCACNATATCCCCATCGCGCACGTCCATTACCCGCACCCCCTGAGACGACCGCCCCTGGCGCGAGATGTGGGCGGCCGACATGCGNAGCAGNATGCCGCCGGTGGAGATGAGCGTTACCTCGTCCTTGGGCGATACCACTCGCGCCGCGACGATGGCCCCTGTNCGTTCCGGCGTGATATTCATCGCCCGCACACCCTGCCCATATCGCCCCTGCTGGCGATACTCCTCCAGCGGCGTGCGCTTGCCGTACCCCTTCTCGGTGATGATCAGCAGGTCGTCATCGGGCGTCGCGACGTCCGCGCCCGCCAGTTGATCCCAGGCGTCCAGGCGCATCGCGTTCACGCCGGTCGCCGCGCGGCCCATCGGCCGCACGTTTTCCTCGTTGAAGCGGATGCCCTTGGCCTGCTGGCTGACAAGGATGATATCCTCATGCCCCTGCGTCATCTTCACCCAGCGCAGGCTGTCGCCCGGCTCCAGGTTGATGGCGATGAGGCCGCTCGGCCGCACGTTGGCAAACATCCCTAACTCGACGCGCTTGATGCGCCCCTTGCGGGTGATCATGATCAGGTACTTGCCGGCCTCGAAGTCATGGACCGGCAGCGCGGCGGTGATCTTTTCCTCCTGCGCCAATGGCAGGATGTTCATCAGCGACACACCCTTGGCCGTCCGGTCGAGTTCGGGGATCTCATAGGCCTTGGTGGCGTAGACCCGCCCCAGGTCGGAGAAGAAGAGCATCGTGTTCAGCGTGCCAGCGACGAAGAAATGCTCCAGCTCGTCCTCGGCGCGGGTGGTCATGCCGATCAGCCCCTTGCCACCGCGCGACTGCCGCCGGTAGATGTTCACGGGCGTGCGCTTGATGTAGCCGCGCCGGGTGATCGATACGAAGACATCCTCATCCTTGATCAGATCCTCGATGTCGAAATCGCCGTCCGCGCCGGGCAAGATTTGCGTGCGGCGCGCGTCGCCATACCGATCCTTCAGTTTGGTCAGGTCTTCCTTGATCAGGTCGAGGATCTTGTGCCGGTCTTGCAGTAGCCCCTGCAGGTAGGCGATGTGGTGGGTCACCTCGGCGTATTCGTCCTCGATCTTCTGGCGCTCCAGGGCGGCCAGCCGGCGCAACTGCATATCGAGGATGGCCGTGGCCTGGACCTCGGTCAGGCCGAAGCGGCTCATGAGTTGAGCGCGGGCGTCGTCGGCGTCGGCCGCCTGGCGAATGGTCTGGATGACCTCGTCGAGGTTGCCGATGGCGATGAGCAGGCCGGCCAGGATGTGCTGGCGGCGCTCGGCCTTGTCCAGTTCGAAGCGCGTGCGGCGGGTGATGACGTCCACGCGGTGGTCGATGTGGATCTGCAAGGCGCGCTTCAGCGACAACAGCCGCGGCTGTTTATCGACCAGGGCCAGCAGTTGCACGCCGAAGGTCGATTGCAGCGCGGTATATTTGTAGAGTTGGTTCAGCACCTTGCGCGGCTGGGTGTGGCGCTTCAGCTCGACGACGACGGAGATGCCGTTGCGGTCCGANGAGTCGCGCAGGTCGGAGATGTCGTCGATGACCCCCTTGTTCACCAGCTCGGCGATACGCTCGACGAGCATGGCCTTGTTCACCTGGTAGGGCAGCTCGGTGATGTTGATTTGCATCCGGTCCGGGTGGCGCGGATTCGGCTCGATGTTGGCCACACCGCGCATGACCACGCGGCCGCGGCCGGTGGCATAGGCGTTGCGGATCCCCTCGTTGCCAATGATGGTTCCGCCAGTGGGGAAGTCGGGGCCTTTCACGAACTCCATCAGCTCGTCCAGGGTCACGTTGTCGACGTCGTCCTGCCGGTCGATCAGGTAGATGATCGCGTCGCACAGCTCGCTCAGGTTGTGGGGCGGGATGTTGGTGGCCATGCCGACGGCGATGCCCGACGCGCCATTGAGCANCAGGTTGGGCAGCCGCGCCGGCAGCAAGTCCGGCTCTTCCAGCGAGTCGTCGAAGTTGGTCGTGAAATCGACGGTGTCCTTGTCGAGGTCTTCCANNAGNTCCATGGCGATGTGGGCCAGCCGCGCTTCNGTATAGCGCATGGCCGCCGGGCTGTCGCCNTCGACGCTGCCGAAGTTGCCCTGGCCGTCGACCAGCATGTAGCGCATGGAGAAGTCCTGGGCCATGCGCACCATCGCGTCATAGACNGAGCTGTCGCCNTGNGGATGNTACTTACCCANCACCTCACCGACGATACGGGCGCTCTTGCGNTGNGGCGTGTTCGGCCGCAGGCCCATGTCATACATCGCGTAGAGGATGCGGCGGTGTACCGGCTTCAGCCCGTCGCGGGCGTCGGGCAGCGCGCGGGCGACAATCACGCTCATGGCGTAATCAAGGTAGGAGNTGCGCATCTCCTGATTGATGTCAATACTGTTTACTGTTCCTATTTCCAACTGAACCTCCGCCGGCTCCGGTTTGTTTCATGCCCTGTCGCGCCATTCAACTGTGCCACGGCCGATTGATAGTGTTGTGGCGGCCGGTTTTGNCTCGCTTCGATCGCGTCGGCGACGGGTAATCCGGAGGACGAATATCGAATAAAAGTATACCTGAAACGCGCTTATTTTTCGAATTTGGCCCNNGCCGGCGGCGAATTCATAGCAAATCTAAGTATTATTGGANANGTGTCANATTCAATTTATGACAAATANAACTGGCGGATNTCGNCANGAATGCGNTATACTTNGCTTCTCTGTATTGGCGGATTGCTCGCCGCTGCATTTGCGTGAGACGACGGGAGGCATCAATAATGAAAGGAAGGCGTACAGCGATATTGCTGCTATTGGCGACCCTGGNGCTCGCTGTCGTCGCATGCTCGGGTCGNCCCGGCCCCACCGGCCCCCAGGGCGATACCGGCCCNCAGGGCCCGCCCGGCCCNACCGGCCCGCAAGGCCCCGCCGGCGACCGCGGCCCGGCCGGGCAAGATGGCGCTAATTTCACCCCGGCCGAGTTCATCGGCTCCGCCGCTTGCGCCAATTGCCACCAGGAGACNTACGACACCTTCACTCAAAGCGGCCATGCCTACGCCCTNACGCCCATTGTCGACGGCGAAGCGCCGGCCTTNNTGTCCACCGTCGCCCAGCGCACGCCGCCCGAGGGGCTGGCCTGGTCCGACATCGCCTACGTCGTCGGNGGNTTCAACTGGAAGGCGCTGTTTGTGAAGACCGATGGCANCCTCGTCACNGGNGAGGCCGCCCAGTTCAATCTNGATAACAACCAGCTNGAGGCNGGCAACGAATACGTGGCCTATCACGCGGGNGAGGAAAAGCCATTCGATTGCGGCACATGNCACACCACCGGCTACAACGGCCGCGAGGAAACGGCCGGNATGCCCAACATGGTCGGCACGNTCTTCGAGCCGGGCGTGCAGTGCGANGCCTGTCACGGGCCGGGCAGCCTGCANGTCAACAACCCGCGCTCCTTCGCGCTGAAGGTCTCNCGCGANAATCANGAGTGCCGNGCCTGCCATATGTCGGGCGAGCTGGTGACCGCCGACGGCTTCATCNAGCACACCGGCCACGAGTATGGCGACCTGTTCCCCGGCAAGCANCGGCTGATCGATTGCGTCGACTGCCACAACCCGCACACGGCTGTCGTGTCGCCGCGCGAGGACCACGTCCCGTTCCTCGANGCCACCTGCGCCGGCTGCCATTTCCAGCAAGCCCAGGTGGAGAAAGTTCACGTGCGCATTCGGGTCGATTGCGCCGACTGTCACATGCCGAAGCTGATTCAGAANGCCATTGGCGCGCCGGAGTCGTTCATGGCCGACATGATGACCCATCAGGTGGTCATNAACGCNGANCAGATGGATCANTTCGCTGCCGACGGNACTATCCTGCCGCAGATCGGNCTGGACTACGCCTGCCGNCAGTGTCACAACGGCGAGCTGGGCATCGGCCCCAANTTGTCNGACGACGCCNTGATGGCCGCGGCCCANGGNTATCANGAACCGGAGCCGGTGATTGAGGCGACGGAAGAGCCATAATAAATGTGTAGAGCGANTTGNNAAATCGCTCTACAACTTGAGANNNANGGAANTNGATGTCAAGGAGTAGCAGTTTGCGACGATGGAAACGAGCCGCCGCCCGCGCGGGCGNGCCGGCCCTCATCGCCATCCTGGTGGCGCTGTCGTTCTTCGGCCGCTCCGAACTGGCGCGAGCCGAACGTCCGGTCTCGCCCCCCACCGCGCCGGTGACCCTGCCGGCGGCCGTCCTGCTGCCGTCGTTCGCGCCTCCCGCGCAAGACGCGCAGCCGGCCGCCCACCCGACGACCGACTTCTCCTGCCGCTCCTGCCACGGTGACACCGATGCCGAGGTNGTGTTTTCCTCCGGCGAATCGCTGCCCGTCGAGGTNGACCTGGCNGGGTTCGACGCCTCGGCCCACGGGGCAAACTCCGGCGTGTTCATCGGCTGCTCCGGCTGCCACTCGCCCGCCCGCTANCAGTTNCCCCACCCGCCNCCCGANGCNGAAACGCTGCGNGAATACGCCATTTTGCAGTCNGAGACCTGCGTNCGNTGCCACGACCCGCACCTGACCGCCCATCCCGGCCCTGAGTGGTCCGGCGGTTATGACGTGGCCGCTTCCGAGTCGGGCATGCCGGTCGTTTGCACCGATTGCCACGGCGACCACCACGTGCAGACTGCCGACGCGTGGCACATGCCCGCCGCCACGACCGTCTGCGCCGAGTGCCACGCCACCGTGGGCGTTGACCTGACCGATCCCGGCCGCCTGAGCCAACATATTGAGGCTGGGCTGCTGGCCCAGAAGCAGATCAACAACGACTTCTGCATGGGCTGTCATGGCCCGCCCGATCAGACGATGACATTCCCCAATGGGGACGAAGTTACGATCAGTATCGACGGCGAAGGCTTCCACGCCTCCGTCCACGGTGTGGACAACAGCTGGCAAGCGCTGAACTGCACCGACTGCCACCTCGATTACAACTACCCTCATCCGCCTCTGCAAGCCGAAACGGCTCGCGATTACACCATTCAGCAATCCGAATTATGCGCCCGCTGCCATGAGACGCAGCACGAAGGGCAAATGTCGAGCTCCCACGCCCAGGCGCTGGCCGAGGGCAACAAGGACGCCGCCACCTGTGTCGATTGCCACGGCTCTCATTACACACCGCCACCGAGCGAGCCGCGCTCGCGCATTTCCCAGACCTGCCGGCAGTGCCACAGCACCATCTTCGACGAATACGCCGAGAGCGTCCACGGCGCGGCGCTGCTGGGCGACGAAAACCCCGACGTGCCGACCTGCATTGAGTGCCACGGCGTCCACGCCATCAACGACCCGACGACTGCTCTCTTCCGCAACCGCTCGCCGGAGCTGTGCGCCTCGTGCCATGCTGACGAGGAAATGATGTCCCACTACGACATCTCCACCGACGTCTTCGAGACCTACGTCGATGACTTCCACGGCACGACCGTGACNATCTTCCAATCCAACGATCCCAACGTGCCTACCAACAAGGCCGTTTGCTTCGACTGCCACGGCGTCCACAACATTAANTCGCCGGACGACCCCAACTCCGGCATCAAGGAAAACCTGCTGGAGACGTGCCAGCAGTGCCACCCCAGCGCCACGGCCAACTTCTCCGACTCGTGGACGGGCCACCACCGGCCGTCGCTGCAGGACAACCCGCTCATGTTTTTGGTGACCATTTTCTACGCCCTGGTCATTCCCGGCACGGTGGTCTTCCTGACCTTCCTGGTCGGCACCGACATCTACCGACAGGCTCGCGGCCGGTGATCAGGAGATAACGAATGGACGATAAACCACTCGACCCCCAGATGACCGAGCCCCAGACGCCCGAACCGGCCGTCCCGGAGCCTGTTGCGCCGGAACCTNCCGCCGTGCCCGTCGAGGGCGAAGTCGTGCCGGCGCCTGTCGCGCCGGCGGAACCGGCCCCAACAGTGGAAAGCGTTCCGGCCGTCGAACCGGCTCCCGTCGTGGCCGCGCCGGAACCGGCTGTCAGGCCTGTTGTTCCCGCGGCGGCCATTGAGTTGCCGCCCGGCGCTGATTCAGTCCACGATCTCGGTGTTCCGGTTCTGACGGAAAGCGGCCACGAATACCCGCGCTTCCGCCTCATGGCCCGCATCGAGCACATGACGCTGCTGATCAGCTTCACCATTCTCTGCCTGACCGGCCTGCCGCAGAAGTTCCCCTTCTCGCCGCTATCGCAGTGGCTGATCGAGATCATGGGCGGTATCGAAGTCGTCCGCATGATCCATCGCTGGGCGGCCATCGTCCTCATCCTGGGCACGGTCTACCACCTGCTCACGTCGGCCTATCGCCTGTTCGTCAAGCACGAGGATATGCGCATGCTGCCCGACCTGAAGGACGGCTATGACCTGCGCGACACCGTGGCCTATAACCTGGGCTTCATCGACGAGCCGCCCAAGATGCGCAAGTTCAACTTTGGCGAGAAGTTCGAGTATTGGGCTGTCGTCTGGGGCACGGCGGTGATGATCATCACCGGCTTTATCCTGTGGAACCCCATCGCCGCCACCCAGTTTATCCCTGGGAACCTCATCCCTGTGGCCCTCGAAGCCCACGGCTGGGAGGCGGTGCTGGCGGCCGTGTCGATCGTTATCTGGCATCTCTACAACGTGCTGGTGAAGCACCGCAACCTGAGCATGTTCACCGGCACGCTGTCGCACAAGATCATGGAGGAAGAACACTCGCTCGAACTGGAGCGACTGGATGCGGGCGGCGCCCCCTGGAAGGTCGTGCCGCCCCAAATATTGGCGCGCCGGCGGCGGATCTATTTCGCCGTCGCCAGCTTGGTCACCGTCCTGGCTCTGGCCCTGGTCATCTGGATGTTCACATTCGAGGACACGGCCATTATCGTTGAGCCGGCGGCGACGCAGGATGTGTTCGTCCCACTGGCAACACCCAACCCTTAGCGGGCGGGAGCCAGTTTGTTACGATGTGCCGGCCGGACATGAGCGACGCCCGGACGGCATCATAAACTTGGTTAAGAAACTTGAAGGAGGTTTTTTATATGAGACCCAACAAGCGTCTGCTCATCTATTCATTGTTGGCGGCTCTTCTGTTGTTGGTGGGCCTGTTAGCTGCGTGCAGCAATCAAGCCGGCCAGACGACCACAGAGAGCCAGGGGACCGAGGCGACCCAACCCACGGCCGAGACCGAAGCCGTGGCCCAGGCGACGCCCGAGGCCTCCGGGGAAGGCGATAGCGCCGGAACGGTGACCGAAGTCGAGGTCACCCGCATCGTGGAAGTGCCGGTCGAGGGAGGCCCCTCGGTGGCCATCCCGTTCTATGATGAATGGGCCAACTCTCCGCACAACGACACGGAGGGCGAGGCCTTTAACCACTGGAACGAGGACGACCCGGCCGAAGTGCCCACCGATTGCGCCAAGTGCCACAGCACGCCCGGCTATATCGATCACCTCGGGGCCGACGGCAGCACGGCCGGCGTTGTNGACGCCGCCGCGCCCATCGGCTCCACTGTCCAGTGTGTGGCCTGCCACAACGAAGTAACGCTCTCCAAGACCAGCGTGGTGTTCCCCTCGGGGATCGAGATCACCAATCTGGGCGACGAGGCGCGTTGCATGGAGTGCCACCAGGGCCGCGCGTCCACCGTCTCCGTCGACCAGCGCATCGCCGACGCCGGTCTGACCGACGATGTGGATACCGTCAGCGAGGACATGGGCTTCACGAACATTCATTACTACGCCGCGGCCGCGACCCAGTACGGGACGCTGGCCAAGGGTGGNTATGAATACGCCGGCCTGTCCTANGACGCCAAATTNGACCACGTGCCCAGCCACAACACGTGCATCGAGTGCCANGACATGCACACGCTCCAGGTNAACCTGGAGCAGTGCCAGGCGTGCCACACCGATGTCGAGACGGCCGAAGACNTGGTCAACATCCGCATGGCCGGCTCGCTCGTCGACTACGANGGCGACGGCGACATGGAAGAAGGCGTCTACTACGAGATCGAGGGGATGCGCGACATGCTCTACGGAGCGATGCAGGCGTACTCGCTGGAGACCACCGGCAAGATGATCTCCTACAACGAGTCGGCCTATCCCTACTTCTTTATCGATGCCGATGCAGACGGGACGCTGACCGATAGCGAGACGGATGCTTTTGATGCCTGGACGGCACGCCTGGCGAAGGCTGCCTACAACTACCAGGTATCCAAGAAAGATCCCGGTCGCTATGCCCACGGCGGCAAGTACATCATTCAGTTGCTGTACGATTCCATTACCGATCTGAACAACGAGATCGCCACGCCGGTTGATCTGGCGAATGCCCATCGCATCGACCATGGTCACTTTGCCGGCTCCGAAGAGGCCTTCCGCCATTGGGACGGCGAAGAGGACGGCGGCATCGTTCCCGGCTCCTGCGCCAAGTGTCANTCGGCCACCGGCCAGCCNGAGTTCCTCACCGAGGGCGTCGTGACCAGCCAGCCGGCCAGCAATGGCCTCAACTGCGGCACGTGCCACAACGACGTGCAGAACTTCACGCTCTATGAAGTGCCGGCGGTTCGCTTCCCCAGCGGCGCGACCGTCACCTTTGGCGAGCGCGACTCGGCGGCCAACATGTGCCTCAACTGCCATCAGGGCCGTGAGTCCACCGTCAGCGTCGATCGTCTCATCGGCGACGCGCCGGATGACCAGGTCACCGAGGGGCTGCGCTTCCTCAATATCCACTACTTCGCCGCCGGCGCGACGCTGTTCGGTACGGAAGTGAAGGGCGCATACGAGTTCGAGGGCCGGGAATACACCGGCTTCAACGAGCACGTCGGCACGTTCAACTCCTGCACCGAGTGCCATGACACGCACGCGCTGCAAATCGTCATCGAGGACTGCGGCGAATGCCATGAGGGCGCGGACTCGCTCGAGGGCCTGCGCACCATCCGCATGACCGACGTCGACTATGACGGCGACGGCGACGTGACCGAAGGCGTCTACGGCGAGATCGACACAATGCGCGAGAAGCTGTATGCCGCTATCCAGGCCTATGCGACCGAAGTCGTGGGCACGGCGATCATCTATGATTCGCACGCCTACCCCTACTGGTTCGCTGATACGGACGGCAACGGCCGCATCAACGACGACGAGGGCGGCTTCTCCACCTGGACGCCCAACCTGCTGCGCGCGGCTTACAACTATCAGGATTCCCAAAAGGATCCGGGTGGCTTCGCCCACAACTCGTCCTACGTGTTGCAGATCCTCTACGACTCCATCCAGGCAGTCGACGGCGATCTGACGGGCACGACCCGCGCCGAAGTGCGGACGTTTGACAACTAGTTTTTAATGGGTTGAGCTTCGGCTCGCCCGCTTACTTGGCGACTGAAAAGGGCTGGTCCTCGCGAGAGGCCGGCCCTTTTCGCTATCAGGACGGTGGTGGCGAAAGCTGTCAGTTTGAGGGCAGAGAAACGAGCAAACTGGACAATTTTCGCTGTTGTTGGGTAATCGTGGAAAACAAAAAGGGCCGGCCTTCCAACCTGAAAGCCGGCCCGTGATGGGCTGAAAGTTTTCTATGGCGCGGCCGGCCGCGCGCCACAACAAAGAGCGACGGAAGGCGGCCGACTCGCCGCTGGCTACAGGACCGGGCCCGGCTCGTTTTCTTCCGCTTCCTGCGCTATGTGGCTGTGCAGCACGTGGGCGATGATGTAGATGACCAACGCGGGGACGGCAAACCGTGCCGCGAAGAAAATAACTTCAACTAAAATGGCCTGGAACTCGTTCATGACTCTCCTTCTGTCCGGTCGCTCTTTCCGGTTGTGATAGATACTGGTGCCTCTGTCTATGTCGGGGTTGAACGTCCCGCTCACCCTTACAATACGCGATCTGGCCCCTGCGTGTAAATTGGGCGATCACGCCATTCTCCTCTGACGCGATCACCCCAATGGCGGCGACGGCCGCGCCCCTCGCGACCCAAATCCAGCCAGCGGGGGAACCGGCCGGCCGGATAGAGGCCTCATAAGCCACTTTTCGGCCCGGCGACGGGCGCCACGCCCCCCAACGCTCCGCCAAACAGTCGCGCCGTATGGGGAATTCCCCCACAACCGGCGGCGGCAGAAATTGGGCGAACTCCGGATTTACCCACCCCCCGCCTACCTTTTATACTGCTGATAGTTGCTCAATTTTTAAACCGTCCCGCCGGTCTCCCAGGCCGGTAGTGGAGGAGGACCTGAATCAGATGAAAAGCCTACAGAACACACGGATTATCCTCGGCGCGCTGCTAGGCGCGCTGTTGCTGATCCTGGCGTTCGCGGCCATTCCCACCGCTTCTGCCGCCCCGCTGCGGCAGGACCCCACGCCCGAGCCCAACGCCCAAGAATGCGTCGGCTGCCATGAAGGTCTGCGGGGCTATTGGGACCAGAGCGCCCACGGCTATGCCCTGGTGGACGCCGAGTTCCAAAAAGCCTGGACCGAACAGGGCAGCCCGACCGAATGCCTGGCTTGCCACACCACCGGCTTCAATCCGGAAACGGGGTCTTACACGGAAGGCGGCGTCGGCTGCCTGTCGTGCCATTCGCCGGTGCCCAGCAACCACCCCGAAGCGTACATGCCCACGGATGTGTCGTCCCGCTTGTGCGGCGATTGCCATTTGCAGACCTTCGAAGAGTGGGAGATTAGCGAGCACGGCGAGCAGGGTATGACCTGTAACCAGTGCCACAACCCGCACACGGCCCAACTCCGCGTCGGCACGTCGCAGGAGCTGTGCAACAGTTGCCACAACACCGAAGGCCACTACTACTCCTTCACCGGCCACGCCCGCGAGGGGTTACTCTGCACCGACTGCCACCTGCGCGTCAACGATTCGCCCGACGCGGGGACGATGGGCCACGGCGAGCGAATCCACACCTTCAAGGTCGACCTGCAATCGTGCAACGACTGCCATCTGGGCGACATGCACTCCGACGCTGATGAGGCGATGTCCAACGCCAGCATCGAGCCGCAAACCGACGTGGCCTGCTACCCGGTGGAAACGACCGAGCAGGTCGAGTTCACCCCGGCCCGCCAGGAACCTATCGCCTACGTCAGCACGTCGCCCGCCGGCCCCAGCCCGCTGATCTACATTCTGCCGGCCGGCGTCGGCCTGGTATTCGGCACCATGCTGGCCCCGTGGATCGACCGGCTGTCCAAGAAGCGCCGCAACAACAGTGAGAAGGGAGACGAGTAACGATGTCGTCCAAGATTGACCGCCGCGATTTTCTGAAGCTGGGCATTGCCACCACGGCCACGGCCGCGATCGGCATCGGCATGGCCGACAGCCGGCTCATCCCGCTGCGGATGGCCGCTCCCCAGGCCCCGGCCAAGGCCGAAGCGCCGGAGAACCCGCCGCACAAATGGGTCATGGTCATCGACCAGTCCAAATGCGTCGGCTGTGACCTGTGCCTGGCCGCCTGCCACGCTTATAACGACACACCGCCCAACATCTCCTGGTCGCGCGTCGAGGAAGTGGAGCCGTTGGATGACGGCCAGCGGGTCTTCCGCCCCGTGCCGTGCCAGCACTGCCAGGACGCGCCGTGCGTCGAGGTTTGCCCGGTCAAGGCGACCTACCACCGCTACGACGGTCTGGTCATGATGGACTATGACAAGTGCATCGGCTGCCGCTATTGCCAGCTTTCCTGCCCCTACGGCGTTCGCCATTTCAACTGGGAGAAGTTCACCGGCCCGAACCCCGACGTGCCCGCCGCCGGTCATCCCGAAGTGGAGCGCCGGCCGCGCGGCGTGGTCGAGAAGTGCTCCTTCTGCGTGCAGCGCATCGACCGCGGCCTGGCCACCGGCCTGAAACCCGGCATCGACCCCGACGCGACCCCGGCTTGCGTCGTCGCCTGCACCTACGGGGCGCGCCTTTTCGGCGACCTGAACGACCCCGATTCGCCGGTCAGCGTCGCCCTGCGCAACAACCCCGATGCCTACCGGCTGCGCGAAGAGCTGGGCACCGAGCCGCGGGTTTACTACCTGCCGGCCAAATCGAAAGAGGAGAGCGCGTCATGATTCAGCGCGTCATGAAATATCGCCCCACGAAACAGGACATCCAGCGGTTCATCCAGGACACCGTCGTGCCCGCCTCGCGCGAGCCGGTCGTCCGGTGGATGGCCTTCCTGAGTATCTTCATCGTCGCCGGCGTCGGCGCGGCTCTGGTGGTCTTCATCAAGGGCCTCGGCGTGACCAACCTGACCGACCTGGTGCCGTGGGGTCTGTGGATCTCCATCGACCTGTCGGCCATCGCCCTGGCCGCCGGCGCGTTCAGCGTCTCGGCTATCGCCTACTTGTTGCGCAAGAAAGAGTTACAGCCGGTGGCCAAGACAGCCGTTTTCGTCGGCTTCATCGGCTACAGCATGGCCATGATGATGCTCCTGCTCGACATCGGCCGGCCGGACCGCTTCTGGCACGGCTTCGTCTTCTGGAACATCCACTCGCCGCTGTGGGAAGTGACGATGTGCGTCGGCCTCTACTTCACGGTGCTGACGATGGAAGTCATTCCCATCCTCGGCCACTGGCACCCGGTGGAGCACCGCTTCCCGCGCATTTCAGCCAAGATGGTCGGCCTGCACCGCATCACGCCCGTGCTGGCGTTCATCGGCCTTTGCCTGTCCACGCTGCACCAGTCATCGCTGGGGCTGACCTACGGCAAGCTGGTGGCGCGGCCCATCTGGTACCGCCCCTGGCCGATGGCCATTACTTTCTACGCCTCGGCCATCATCGGCGGCATCGCCCTGGTGACGTTCATCTCGCTGTTGTCGTCAAAGTTGACGCCGCAGGCAAAGGTCAATAAGCGCGTGCTGGAGAAGATGGCCATTGGCGTCGGTTGGGCAGTGCTGTTCCTGCTGGCGCTGCGCTGGTGGGACCTGATGAACATGCCGGTTGGCTATGAGCCGGCCAAGACCGAGGCGCTGCATATCCTGACGCGCGGCCGGCTGGCTTTCAATTTTTGGTGGCTGGAGATCATCCTCGGCATGGTTGTGCCGGCGATTATCCTGCTGGTCCCGTTTTTCCGCCGCAACGAACGGTTGCGCATGCTCGCCCTGGCGCTGGTCGCCATCGGCGTCGTCGCTTACCGCTGGGACACGAACCTGGTCGGCCAACTGGTCGTCTACGGCACGGTTCCCGGCAGCCAAGTGCCCTTGTTCACGAATTACACGCCATCACTTGTTGAGATCCTGACGGGTGCCGGGGTGATTGCCTACGGCCTGCTGGCGGTCACCTTCGGTGTCAGATATCTCAATGTGATCAACCATGGAGAAGTGGTGGAAGCGCCCGCTGAAGCCCCTGTGCCCGCCGCCATGGTACCCTCCTCCTCCCGTTGAGCAACTCAGGAAAAGGGTGGGCTATACAAAGCGCCGCATCGGGCAACCGGTGCGGCGCTTTTGATATGGGCGGACACGCACTATATCTCGTATATCGTCTCTCATATCTGGGCAGACACGCCGGTCTGCCCCTACTAGCCTGACAGCGGGGCGGGTGCTATGCTCCTGCGCATGACCCGCGTCACCATCTGGATCCTCGGCGACCAGCTCCTTCGCGACCATCCGGCCATAGCTGCCACGTCCGGCGACGATACGCGGTTGCTGCTCATCGAGAGCGAGGAGGCCTTGCGCCGCCGCGCCTACCAGCCGCAGAAGTTGGCCCTGCTCCTCAGCGCCATGCGCCACTACGCCGCCGAACAGCACGAGCGAGGCCGGCAGGTTGAAGTGGTTCGCGCCCCCACCTTCGCCGACGGCTTGCGCCGCCACACGGCCGCCCACCAGCCCCGGCGGCTGGTCACGATGGCCGCTTCCAGCCATGCCGGTCGCGCCTTTCAGGCGCGGCTCGGCGATGTGTTAGGGGGCGTGCCCGTGGCAGTTCTGCCCAACACCCAATTCCTGACCGGACAATTCAACCCCATCCCTGATCCCCAGCTCGGCCGCCGTTACGTGATGGAGCACTTCTACCGGGCGATGCGCCGTCGGTTCGGCGTGCTCATGGACGGCGACGAGCCGGCCGGCGGCCGCTGGAACTTCGACGCCGAGAACCGCAAGCCGCTGCCCAAGGGAATGCCGCTGCCGGAAGACGTGACCTTCGCGCCGGACGACATCACCCGCGACGCGCTGGTCGAGGCGGGCGGNCGCCAGCCCTGGCCGGGCTATGCCACCACTCGCGACGAAGCCCTGGCCGTCCTGGGTCATTTCCTGGCCGAGCGCCTGCCCCACTTCGGCGCGTACGAAGATGCCATGACCCGCCGCAGCCACAGCCTGTTCCACTCAATGCTTTCGCCTTATCTCAACCTGGGCCTGCTAGAGCCGCTGGAAGTGGCGCGGGCGGCCGAGGCGGAGTTTCGGGCGGGGCGCGCGTCGCTTAACTCCGTCGAGGGCTTCGCGCGCCAGATCATCGGCTGGCGCGAGTTCATGTACTGGCAGTACTGGCGACAAGGACCGGTGATGGCCACTCAGAACGCCTGGAACGCGACGCGGACGCTGCCGGGCTTCTTCTGGACGGGAGATACGGAGATGGCCTGCCTGCGCCACGCGCTCGGCCGCGCCCTGACTACCGGCTACAACCACCACATCGAGCGGCTGATGTTGCTGAGCAACTTCCTGATGCTGGCCGGCGTCGACCCGGCGGCGGCCAATGACTGGTTCCGGTCGGTCTACATCGATGCCTACGACTGGGTGATGCCGCCCAACGTGATCGGTATGGGCCTGAACGCCGACGAGGGGCTGACGGCCACCAAGCCCTACATTGCCTCGGCCAACTATGTCAACAAGATGAGCGACCATTGCGCCGCCTGCCCGTTCGACCCCAAACGCCGGATTGGTGAACAGGCCTGCCCGTTCAACTTCCTGTACTGGAACTTCCTGCTGGCGCATGAACCCCGGCTGCGGGCCAACCCGCGATTCGGCCCGGCGGTGCTGGGGCTGTCGCGCCTGGACGAAGCCACACGGGCGGCCGTTCGCGCCGCGGCCGGGCAATTTTTGGCCGGTCTATCAGGTGAGCAGCCCGGCGCTAATGGGCTATAATGGGAACGATGTCCGCACTAGAAGACCTGCTCGATAATCTGGATTCCACCCGCGAGCGCACGCTCATGGCGTTGGAGACGCTGCCCGACGAGGCGCTGGTCGCCCCCGGCGTCATCGGCCGCTGGTCCGTGGCCGATTTGCTCAGCATCCTGACTGCCTGGGACGCCGAGGTCGTCACCGGCCTGCTGCGTCTCCAGCAAGGCAAAGCCCCGGAGAAGCTGCTGGCGGCCGTGGCCAACCCCGACCTATACAACGCCGGCCGCTGCCAGGACGCCCAGGGACGCGACCTGGAGGTCATCTTCGAGGATTTCCAGGGAGCGCGGCTGCACCTGGAGGAATGGCTCAGCGAGCTGTCGGAGAAGGCGCTGACCGACCCGCGCCACTACAAAGGGCTGGGCGGCATGGCGCTGGGCAAGCTCATCGCCAGGGCCACCTACGAGCACGAGGCGCGCTACCTGCCCTTCCTGATGACCTATGCCGACACCTGGGAGGCGGAAGAAGAATACGACGAGCCGGACGTGATCACGCTGGCCGACATCGGCCTGATCGATACGATCTATGCCAATGGGTTGTTGTCATCGAACGGCGACGGCCAGGAGGATGACCATGACGATGATGAATTCGATGACGCCTGAGCCGGCATCGCTGGCCGCGGCCTACGACGCCGCCCATGCCGCGGCGGTAGTCGTCGCCCACGCCGATCGGGGAATGATCTACCTGACCGGCGGGACGCGCCTCGACCTGATCAACCGCATGTCGACCCAGGCGGTGGACAAGTTGGGCAGCGGCGAAGGCGCGGCGACGGTGCTGACAACCGACATCGGCCGCATCATCGACCGGCCGATTCTCTATACCTCGAGCGACGCTGTCTACCTGCTGACCGGCGAGGGCCACGCCCCGGCGCTGGCCCGCTTCTTCATGCGCAACATCTTCTTCAACGACGACGTGCAGGTGCGCGACATCAGCGGCGAGACGGCCGTGTTCGGCGTCTACGGCCCGCGCGCCGGCGCGATGCTGGCCGCGGCCGGCTTCCCGGAGACGGACATCCCACTCCACCACTGGCGAGAGGCGGAGATCAATGGCGCCAGAGCCTACATCCACCGGACCGATCCGGTTGCCGGGGACGGGTATTTCGTGACCGCCGGCGCGGCCGACCGCGACGCCGTCTGGGCCGCGCTGCTGGCCGCCGGGCTGACGTCCATCGACGAGGCCGCCTACGATTACCTGCGCGTCGAGGCCGGGCTGCCCCGCTTCGGCCGCGAGCTGACGCTGGACTACATCCCGCTGGAGACCGGCCTGTGGGCCGACGTGTCATTCAGCAAGGGGTGCTACGTGGGCCAGGAGATCATCGCCCGCATGGAGAGCCGCGGCAAGCTGGCCAAGCGGCTGGCGCGGCTGCGGCCAGCGTCGCCCGTGGCCGCCGGGGCCGAGATCGTGGCCAACGGCCGGCCCGTAGGCACCATCACCTCGGCCGCCGATGGGCCGGCCGGCCCCGTGGCTCTGGGCTACGTCAAGACGGCGGCGCTGGACGAGGGGTTGGAATTAAAGGCGGGGGATGTGGTTTTAGC
>JAACJX010000054.1 GCA_014237545.1 Ardenticatenia bacterium
GCCTATACCATCCTTCGCCTGCGAAATGGGGCTGATGGGCTGGACGAGGTGAAGATCTACGCCGACTTCGCCAACGAGCCACAGGCCTTCGAGAGCATCCGCGACCTTCTGGCCGCGTATACACACCCAGAAGCGCAGCCCTACGCGCCGGAGCGGGCGGCCCTGTTCCTGTCGGACTACATGGGCGACACGCCGGAATCGGCCTTGACCTGGCCGCTGGATGCGGACTTGCTGGACTTCCCGAAAAACGATTTCAATCTGTGGGCGATCGAGCTTGAGGGGCAACAGTTAAGCGACTACATCGCTGTCGCCGGCCGCAACACCGGCGACGCCATCTTCGAGCATGAAGGCAAGTTCTACCAGGCGTTCCTGTCGCCCTGGTTGCCGGCGGCCGATTATACCGACGACTTGCAGGCGGCCTTCCCCCAGCCGTAATCCTGACAAACGACGCCACATGGAATAAAAAAGGACACCCCAACTGGGTGTCCTTTTTTTGGCGGAGAGGGTGGGATTCGAACCCACGGTGACCTNACGGCCACAACGCTTTTCGAGAGCGCCCCGATCAACCGCTCCGGCACCTCTCCGAATCAGTCACCAGTATACCGTATTCAGCGGCTAGTTGCCAGCGGTCTAATGAACTAATTTGCTGGCCTGCTGTTCACTGTATCGCCGCGTTCTTGCCGCGCAATTCCCGGAAGAACTGCTGCAACAACTCCCCCGCCTCGTCGGCCAACACGCCCGAGATGACCTCGACGCGGTGGTTGAAAGCCGGCTGGCCCAGCACGTCGATGATCGTGCCATCGGCCCCGAAGCGAGTATCCTTCGCGCCGTAGACCAGCCGCGACAGCCGCCCCTGGATCATCGCCCCGGCGCACATGGGGCACGGCTCCAGCGTGCAGTAGAGCGTCACGCCCACGAGCCGCCAGTTATCCAGCCGCGCGGCCGCCTCGCGCAGGGCGATCATCTCGGCGTGGGCCGTCGGGTCCTGGTCGCTCTCCTTGCGATTGAAGCCGGAGCCGACGACGCGGCCATCGAGCACGGCCACCGCCCCCACCGGCACCTCGCCCAGCTCCATCGCTTTCTCGGCCTGGTCCAACGCCAGGCGCATCCATTGCTCGTGTTCATCCATAGTCGTTTCCATCTGCCGGACAAGTATAGCCGCCCCTTCATGTCGGAACAGGTGAACGGTTGGCTTGATGGCCACAAACGAAACCCTTACCACCCTTCAGGCAGGTTCAATGTGTAATCTAAATATCACCCAGCCATTGTTGAACTTGATAATCGGAAGGTTGTTCTATGTTATAATGATTTTCAATGGCGGCCAGGAGACCGCATAGTGGTCGGCGGCATGTAATCGAAAGGGAAGGCCAACCTGATCCAGCTAGCCTCACTGTGGAACCAATTCCCCATGACCGTCGTCCTATGAGTAAGAGGCGCGGTGCGGCCGTTTCTCCTGTGGCGCTTATCCGCGCTCTTTCAGAACCGCATCGCTTCGCAAGCTCCATAAGCATCAGAGGGTACTCGCATGCATTCACGTAAACATTTCACCATTCTGTTATTTCTTATCGCTTCGTTGCTCGTTTTGACCGCCNGTCGCCGCGGCGAGCAAGAAGCCCTGCCGACCGCGGCCGCCACCGCGGCCGTCGGCGAGGTGGAAGAAGCGACCGAGCCGGCCGACACCGCCGTGCCGCCTACTGCTGAGCCGGAAGCGCCGGCCGCGGTTGTTGCTCAACCGGTGCCGCTGGAGGCCATCGACTGGCCGCCGCAGGTCATCGCCAGCGATCCCCTGCCGGGCCAGGAAGTTGGCACGAACGCACCGATCACCGTGCGCTTCGACCAGCCGATGGATCAGACCTCGGTCGAGGCCGCCTTCGCGATCGAGCCGGCCATCGCGGGCGAGTTGAGCTGGCCCGAGCCGGACACGGCGGTCTTCACGCCCGATGAGTCCCTTGAACTGGGCCAGGCCTACAACGTGCGCATCGCCGACTCGGCCAGTTCCGTTAACGGCCAGACTCTGCTGGAGGCAGTCGAAATCGCCTTTCAGGCCACCACACCTCTGCGCGTAACCCAGACCGTCCCCGCCGACGACGCGCGGTCTGTCCAGGCCGATGCGGTNGTCACCGTCGTCTTTGACAAACCGGTCGTGCCGCTGGTCAGTTCTGGCGATCAGGCCGGGTTGCCACAACCGCTGACGTTCGACCCGCCAATCGAGGGGGTGGGCGAATGGACATCGACCAGTATCTATCGCTTCATCCCCGATCCGTCCTTCGCCGGCGCGACGACCTATACCGTCAGCGTTGACCCCGGTCTGACTGACATCACCGGGAACCCGATCGAGGACGCGCCGACCTGGCAGTTCACCACGATCAACCCCGAGGTAGTCACGGTTGAACCCGAGAACGACGCGGTTCGGGTTGACCCCACCACGCCGATCACCATTACGTTCAACATGCCCATGGACACGGCCAGCGTGGAAGCGGCCACCAGCCTGACCGAGGCCGGCGGCGCCGTGACGACGGTCGCCTACGAATGGTCGGATGAGGACCGCGTGGTCGTGCTGCGCCCGGCCGAGATGCTCCCGCTGGAAACGGAATATGCGCTGACGGTCGCCTCATCGGCAACGTCGGCGAATGGCGCGGCCACCATGGCCCGCGACCACACCAGTGCCTTCACCACTGTCCCGTTCCCGGCGGTCATCAACACCTTCCCGGCCGACGGCGGAGTAGCCGACATCTGGCAGCGCGGATTTAGCGTTGAATTCGCCTCGCCTATGAACGACGAGACGGTAGAAGATCAGTTCACCATCTCGCCCGAACCCGAAGACGCGGACTACTTCATCAGCCAATGGGAAGAGGGGTACAGTGTCTACGTNGATTTTGAGTTGGAGCCGAACGTGGAATATACGGTCACCGTGCCCGGCACAGCGGCCGATCCCTACGGCAACACGTTGGGCGAGGATTACACGTTCACNTTCACCGGCGCTCCNGTCCCGCCGATGGCATCCTTCAACCTGCCGTTCCAGCAGGCGCAACTGAGCACCAGCTTCCCAACCGACGTGCAGATCTTGCATCGCAGCGTCAGCGAACTCAACGTGTCGCTCTATGAGTTGGATGCCAATTCCGACATCGTCTTCAATCCCTACCGGATGAACGAGCGCGAGCCGAGCGGCGAGCCGATCTTCCAGACAACCATCCCGGTCGATGCCGCCAGCGAAGAACTGGGGGTAGAGACAGTTCAATTGGCGGCCGGCGGCGTCTTGCCGACCGGCGTCTACGAACTGCGCGTGAGCGCGCCGGAAGTGGAAAGCGACACCAACTGGTGGCAAAACCGCAACNTCCTGCTGGTCGTGGCCGACACCAATATGGTCGTCAAGGAGATGTTCGGCGAAGTCAACGTCTGGGCGACCGACCTGGCNTCNGGNGAGCCGGTNNGCGGNCTTGANCTGACCCTCTACCGCCGCAACGGCGCGGAAGCCGGCACGGCCGTCACCGANGCCAGCGGCTTTGCCCGTTTCGANTACGAACCGCTGGAGAATTATCTCGACGGCGTNTCGGTCATCAGCAACCANCCCGGNGCCGACGGCTTTGGCATGGCCTCGACCTACTGGACGGGCAANGTCAGCCCGTGGCAGATGGGGATATCTACAGACACCGGCCCGGAGCAAGCGATTTACGCCTATATTTACACCGACCGGCCCATCTACCGGCCCGGCGACACGGTGTANTACAAGGCCATCGTCCGCGACACCAACTTCGGCCGCTATACCGTGCCANCNGANGTGACNGGGCTCGAGATCACNGTCAACCCCAACTTCTTCATGGGCGAGGAAGCGTATAGCGAGACCTTTAACGTCACGCTGGACGANGANGGTGTCTTCCACGGCGAGTTCGTCCTGCCCGAGGATATGCCTCTGGGCACCTACTCTTTCAACATNACCGGCGATTTCTGGTTGTCCAGCCGCTCCTTCACTGTGGCCGAATACCGCGCGCCGGAGTTCCAGGTGACTGTCACGCCGGAGCAGGAAGAAGTCTTGCGCGGGCAGGCGACCAACGTCACCGTTAATGCCTCCTACCTGTTTGGCGGATCGGCCGCCGGCCTGCCGGTCAACTGGTCCATTCGCCAGACGGAATTCATGCCGACCTTCGAGGCTTATCCGGCATTCGCCTTTGGCGACACGGCCGACTTCAACTACGTCGACACCACGCCTTTCCCGGGCGGTGGGGGTGATGAATTCGTGACCGACGGCAGCGGCGAAACCGACGCCGGCGGCAACGTCGTCATCCCCCTCCCGGCCGACCTGCTGGCCGAGGTAGAAGAGGGCAGCCGCAACGTCAGTGTCGAAGCCACCGTCGGCGGTCTGGGCGAGTTCCCGGTCAGCGGCCGGACCGATGTGGTATTCCANGCCGCCGAAGTCTATGCCGGCCTNCGCACNGCCGGATACATCGTGGATAGTGGCGAGTCGATCGGTATCGACGTCGTCACCGTCGATTGGACCGGCGCGCCGGTTGCCAACCAGGCAGTCGAGATCGTCTTCTACCAGCGTGATTGGGAAAGCGAGCGCGTCACCGATTTTGGCATGCGCTCCACCCGCTGGTCGCCGGTCGACACGGAAGTTGGCCGTCAGAGCGTGACCACCGATTCCGCCGGCGAAGCGACTGTTGAGTTCACGCCGGAATCGGGCGGCACGTTCATCGCCGTGGCTACCGTTACGGATGGCGGCGGCCGCGAGCAAATGAGCACCGTTTCTTTCTGGTCAGTCGACGCCGCCTACTTCGGCTGGCGAACCGACCCGAACCAGCGGTCGATGGAGCTCAAGCCCGACAAGACCGAATACAGCGCTGGCGAAACAGCCCGCGTACTGGTGCAATCGCCTTTCGCCCAGCCGGTGAATGCCTGGCTGGTCATCGAGCGCGGCAACATCATCGAGCAGCGCGTTATAACCGTTAACGGCAGCGAGGTGGTGGAAATTCCCATCTCCGCCGAGTTCGCGCCGAACGTCCACGTCACCATCGCCGCCGTCAAGCCGGTGGACGATGACCCCGACTTCCCATACGCCGACATTCGCATCGGCTTCACCGAGCTGGTGGTCCCTCCCGATCAGTTTGATCTGAACGTGACCGTCACACCGGGGGCCGAGGAATACGCGCCGGGAGACACGGCCACATTCGACGTATCCGTAACCGACCAGGCGGGTAACCCGGTTCAGGCCGAGGTGTCGCTGTCGCTGGTCGATCTGGCGGTGCTGTTGCTGAAGGAAGACAACGCGCCCCATATCCTGGACGCGTTCTACGCCCGCCAGCCGATGCGCAGCAACGTCGGCTCCGGCCTGCTGATCACCGGCGAAGGGCTGGAGATCGAGGAACCGCTGCCCGGCGGCGGCTTCGGCGGCGGCGGCGGNGGCGACGANGCNCTGGCGTCNGTNCGNCTNGAAAGCGAAGATGACAGCNTGCGCCGCGACTTTAAGGATACCGCCTATTGGGAAGCCAAGGTTGTAACGAACACGAGCGGCCGTGTTTCAGTCGAGGTGCCATTGCCCGATAACGTCACGACCTGGCGCATGCACAGCAAGGCGGCCACGACGGACACCGAAGTCGGGCAAGGCAGCGCCGATATTCTGGCCCGCTTGCCCCTCATCATCCGGCCGGTGACGCCGCGCTTCTTCACCGTCGGCGACACGCTGTCGCTGGGCGCAAACGTCAACAACAATACCACTGCCGACATCGAGGCCACNGTCAGCCTGGAGGCGCTGGGCCTGACGATCGACGGCGACGTGGAGCAAACGGTCACTGTCCCGGCCAACGGCCGCGTGCTCGTGACCTGGCCTGTAACCGTTGAAGACGTGCCGGCCGCCGACCTGACCTTCCGGGTCGAGGGCGGCGAATACAGCGACGCCAGCAAGCCCACCATGGGCGTCGGCGATGACGCGCTCCTGCCTATCTACCGCTACGATGGCCGCGACTTCGTGGCCACCGCCGGCGAGCTGGACGAGGCCGGGCGGCGCGTCGAGGCGATCGTCCTGCCGCAAGGCGTGGACACGCGCCACGGCGAGGCGCTGATCAAGCTTCAGCCATCACTGGCCGCGGCGATCATCGAGTCGTTCGACATCGTCAACGACCCGATGGTGCCGTTCCTCGAGTGCGCCAGCTCCGTGGCGGACCGGCTGCTGCATAACACGGCCGTGGAGGCCGCNATCCGCGAGCTTGAACTCGAAAACGAGTCGCTGGCNTCGATGCTGGCCGCGCAAAACGCNACCGACATCGATCGTCTGGTCACGCTGCAGATGAGCGACGGNGGCTGGGGCTGGTGCTTCAGCGACCAGAGCGACCCGTGGATCAGCGGCCANGCCCTGCTATCCCTAACCCGCGCCACGGAAATTGGCCACGAGGTCGACGCGGCGGCCATCGAGACCGGCGCGATCTACTTGCAGGAGCAACTGCAAGAGGTCGACCAACTCGGCGACGCCAGCGAAGCCAACCGGCAGGCGTTCTTCNTNTACGTGCTTTCCGGCGCGGGCTTTGACATCAATGAAGACGCGGACGCGCTGTTCGACGAACACCGCGCCCTGCTGGATCCGTATGCCAAGGCCCTGCTGGCAATGGCCTACGAGGCTGCCGGCGCGGCGGGTGAGAATCAGGAAGCGCTGCTGGCCGACCTGAACGACGAAGTGATCATGAGCGCCACCGGGGCTCACTGGGAGGACGAGGACCAGGACTTCCTGAACCTGAGCAGCGACATTCGCGGCACGGCCATGGTCATCCAGGCGCTGTCGCAGTTGCAGCCGGACAGCCCGCTGCTGCCGCCGGCGGTGCGCTGGATCATGGTCGCCCGCACGGCCGAAACCTGGCCCACACTGCATGCGACCGCCTGGAGCGTGTCCGGCCTCAGCGACTGGATGGTTGCGTCTGGCGAATTGGAGCCTGACTTTGCCTACGAACTCCTGGTCAACCTNGGCTCGCGGGCATCCGGCTCCTTTGGNCCCGACGACGCCACCGCGTCCGAGGAAATCTCCGTGCCGGTCAGCGAGTTGTTGCTGGACGAGACGAACTACTTTGACTTCCAGCGCGGCGACGGGAACGGCCGCCTCTACTACACGTTGCGCTTGAACAGCGCCATCGCCGTCGACCAGCTCGACCCGATCAGCAAGGGCTTCACGGTGGAGCGCCGCTACTACGACGCCGCCTGCGACCCGGAGACGGAAGTGTGCGAGCCGATCGACAGCATTCCGGCTAACGGACGCGTGCGCGTCGAGCTGACGGTTATCGTGCCTAACGATCGCGTCTACGTTCTGGTCGAGGATCCCATCCCGGCCGGTACTGACGCCATTGATCCGAATCTGCTGAC
>JAACJX010000219.1 GCA_014237545.1 Ardenticatenia bacterium
GCTTTGAGCGATGGCGCGCTAATCGACGCGCGGGGGATTATTCGCTACCAGTCGGAGTTTGATGGTGTNTGAGTCACGCGCTCACGCGAGAGAGGCTTTGAAGGNGGCGTGTTCCAGTGAGTTNNTACCGAGTTGCAAGGTNTCCAGTAGCGCCGCTAAATCATCNGCCCAGAANTTCTCCGGGTGCAGGTGAAGCCCCGGNAATGTACGGCTGCGAATGACACCCGCGTCATCCGGCGAAACCTCATCATACCGCCCCTCNTTTAGCCGGAACCAGAGTGTNTCCTGCTCCAGCGTCAGAAAAATGACGTATTCCAGGACGCCGGTGCGNCGGTAGACGCGCAGCTTCTCGTGCAGGTCATAGGCCGCGCTGGAACTGGCGATCTCGACAACGAGTTCCGGCGCGCCGTGGAGATAATTGTCAATCACCTCGGTCTGGCCGCTCTTCACGACGCACAGCGCGGCATCCGGTTGGACCTCATTCTCAGNGTCGAGCTTGACGGTGGCGTTATCCAGCAAGCGTAGGCCGGGTGTTGCGGCAAGGTATGTTCCGAGCCATAACATGGCGGTTGCATGTCGGCGGCTGTGTTCAAGACTGACGGGTGAAGGCACGTAGACCACTCCTTCTATTAGTTCGGCTTTCTTAAGATGAGGTTGCGCGGCATAGCGGCGCTCGAATTCGGCGCGTGTCAGATGATCTCCATTTTGCAGCGGCGGTAGTGACGCTTGGGCCGTGGACTTAACCTTATTTCGAAGAGGGAGCAGCGTGTCCATGAAGGCCATTATACACCACCGTATCAAAAACCCGGCNGGCTGTGGTCAAATGACTGCCGCAGACTGCCGGGAACTAAGCGTACCAATAGAACTACCAATCAATTGAGAAAAATCGGCGGGTTCACCNCAACTGAATCTGTGAAATCCGTGGACTCCGCTGAGCTTACGCCGTCTCGAACTCGCCCGACTCAACGACCCGGAAATCCAGTTCGCCATTAACAACTTCGACCACCACGTGATCGCCGTCGCGGACGTCCCCCTGGATGACGCGGATCGCCAGCGGGTCGATGATGCGCCGTTGCAGCACGCGCTTCAGCGGCCGCGCACCGTAAACCGGGTCATAGCCTTCCTCGATCAACAGGTCCGACGCTGCCTCCGTCATGGCCAGCGTGATGTTTTTCTTGGCCAGCAAGCCGCGCACGTTGTTCATCTGGATCTCGGCAATCTCGCGCAGTTGCTCGCGGCCGAGCCGGTGGAAGATGACGATCTCGTCCACCCGGTTCAGGAACTCCGGCCGGAAGTGATTGCGCATCGCTTCCATGACCCGCGCCCGCATCGCCTCGTCGTCGAGGTCACCCAGGATGAACTGGCTGCCGACGTTGCTGGTCATGATGATGACCGTGTTGCGGAAGTCGACCGTGCGNCCNTGCCCGTCGGTCAGCCGGCCGTCGTCGAGCACNTGCAGGAAGACGTTGAANACNTCGGGGTGCGCCTTCTCGATCTCGTCGAACAGCACCACGCTGTACGGCCGGCGGCGAACGGCTTCGGTCAACTGGCCGCCTTCTTCGTAGCCGACGTAGCCGGGCGGCGCGCCAATGAGCCGGGCCACGGTGTGGCGCTCCTGGTATTCGCTCATGTCGATGCGCACCATGTTGCGCTCGTCGTCGAACAGGAACTCGGCCAGCGCCCGCGCCAGCTCCGTCTTGCCCACGCCGGTGGGGCCAAGGAAGATGAACGAACCGATGGGCCGGTTCGGGTCTTGCAGGCCGGAACGGCTGCGGCGGACGGCGGCCGCCACGGCGCTGACCGCCTCTTCCTGGCCGACCACGCGCCGGTGCAGGCGGTCTTCCATATAAATGAGCTTCTCCACTTCGCCTTCCAGCAGCTTGGTGGCCGGGATCCCCGTCCACTTGCCGACGATGTAGGCGATGTCCTCGGCGTCGACCTCTTCCTTGAGCATCGCGCCTTCGGCCTGGATCTGGCGCAGTTGGCCGGTGGCCTCCTCCAGTTCGTGCTCCAGCTGGCGCATGCGGCCGAACTGCAACTCCGACGCCTTCTGGTAGTCGTAGTCGCGCTGGGCCTGCTCGACCTGGATGCGGACCGTGTCCATCTCTTCTTTGACGGCCTGGATGTGCTCGATGGCGTCCTTCTCGGCCTGCCAACGGCCGGCCAGCTGGGTGCTGCGCTCCTTGGCGTTGGCCAGCTCCTCTTCCAGCTTCACCAGCCGGTCCTGGCTGGCCTTGTCCTTTTCCTTCTTCAGCGCCTCGCGCTCGATCTCCAGCTGCATGATCTCGCGGTCGACCTCGTCGAGTTCGGCCGGCTTGCTGTCGATTTGCATCCGCAGGCGGCTGGCGGCCTCGTCAATCAGGTCGATGGCCTTGTCGGGCAGGAAGCGGTCGCTGATATAGCGATGGCTCAGCGTNGCGGCGGCGATGACGGCCGCGTCCGTGACGCGCACGCCGTGGTGGACTTCATAGCGCTCCTTCAGGCCGCGCAGGATAGAGATGGTATCTTCGACCGACGGCTCGTCGACGAAGACGGGCTGGAAGCGTCGCTCCAGCGCCGCGTCCTTCTCGATGTGCTTGCGGTACTCGTCGAGCGTCGTCGCGCCGATAGCGTGCAGCTCGCCGCGGGCCAGCAGCGGCTTCAGCATATTGCTGGCGTCCATCGACCCCTCGGCCGCGCCCGCGCCGACCAGCGTGTGCATCTCGTCGATGAACAGAATGATTTGGCCCTCGGCCTCCTGCACTTCCTTGAGGACGGCCTTCAGCCGCTCCTCGAACTCGCCGCGATACTTGGCCCCGGCCACCAGCGCGCCCAGGTCGAGCGACACGAGCCGCTTATCCTTCAGGCCCAGCGGCACGTCGCCGTTGATGATGCGTTGCGCCAGGCCTTCGACGATGGCCGTCTTGCCGACGCCCGGCTCGCCGATGAGCACCGGGTTGTTCTTCGTGCGACGGCTGAGGATCTGGATGACGCGGCGGATCTCCTCGTCGCGGCCGATGACCGGGTCGAGCTTGCCGCGGCGNGCCTCCTGGGTCAGGTCGCGGCCGTACTTGGCCANCGCCTCGTATTGGGCCTCGGGGTTCTGGCTGGTGACGCGCTGCGAGCCGCGCACCGAGGCCAGCGCCTGGAGGATGGCGTTGTAGTCGATGCCGTGGCGGGCCAGCAGTTCGCGGACACGGCCGCCCTTCGGCTGGGCCATCGCCATGAGCAGGTGCTCGGTCGAGGTGTATTCGTCCTTCATCGCCTCGGCGATGGACTCGGCCTCGTTGATGACGTTGGTCAATTCGCGGCTCATGCCGACCTGCACCGACGAACCGGTGGCGCGCGGCATCTTGCCCAGCGACGCGTCGAGGCTCTGGGTCAGCATCTGGATGTCGCCGCCGATCTTGCTGATCACCGACGGCACGACGCCGTTCTCCTGCGCCAGCAGCGCGGCTAGCAGATGCTCCGGCTCGATTGCCGGATGGGTGTATTGTTCGGCGAGGTGCTGCGCTTCCAGCAGCGCCTCGCGGCTTTTTTCGGTTAATTTGTCTAATCGCATAAAGGTTTCCCTGGGTTGATAAACTTGGCTTTTGTATTCAGGCGTGGCGCGGNNNATGCCTGCGCCTCGAATNGTNAGTATGCCAGGCGCGAGTCAGAATTACGTTAATCAATAGTCAGAATTAGCTTAGATGCAACCTNTACGNGCNTATCTGCGTAATAATACACAGCATGTGGNTCAGTACAACAGGCATTCGCGCCNTGCTNGATCGCGAACAAATCATGGGCTTGGCCACGGACAACGCCACGGCGCGCGCCGCCGGAGAGTTGGCCGGCGCTGACCAATGGCAGAGCGCGGGCTGGGTCCAGACCGACGACCCGCTCGACGGACGCCTGTTGTGGGTGGAGTTTCCCGAGGCTCGCCGCGCCCCGACCCTGACCACGGTTTCGCTGCCCGAGATGTGGGCTACCTGTTCCTGCCCCGCCACGCGCTTCCCCTGTCGCCACGTCNTTGCCCTCTTATTGCGCGACCTGCAAGAATCGATTGCGCCNATGTCTGACGCGCCCGAATGGGCGGCCGCGGTTGCCGGGCGATCGCCCGCGCCGGACGGCGGCCATGAAGCCGGCGAACGCGAGGCGGCTGTCGTCGCCGGCATGGCCGAGCTGCGCCTGTGGTTGGGCGATCTGGCGCGGGATGGGTTGGCCNGCTTGCCCAAGCGCGGNCGCGGCGCGTGGCAAGGCGCGATCNACCGGCTGGAAGACGCCTACGCGCTGGAGGCGGCCCGCGAATTACGCGAGATGGCGGCTCTGCCCGGTAGNNGCAACGATTGGCCGGAAAGGCTGCTGCCGCGCCTCGGCCGNCTCGCCTTGCTGGCCGAAGCCTTCCGCCGGCTCGACGAATTGCCTCCCGGCGAGCGCGGCGACGCGCTGGCCGCCGCCGGTCACTGTCCCCGCTCCACCAGCGCGACCGTTGCCGACGACTGGATCGTGGTCGGCCGCGTGACCGAGGTCGAGAACCGCGCCATCCAGTGGCGAACGTGGCTGCTCGGCCGGGCGACGGGCCGGTGGGCCCGGCTCGATGAGGCCTGCGCCGCGGGCGACCTGCGTGGGGTGCTTTTGCCCACCGGCGCGGTCGCCGCCGGCGAGCTGGCCTATCTGCCGAGCGCGTACCCATTGCTGGCCCAGGCCGCGGCTCCCCTGAGGGTTAAGCCGCTGGATGACGATGGTTTCTCCCATCAAGAAACCGGTATCGACGCCGCCCTGCGCGGCTATGCGGCGGCGCTGGCCTCCAATCCCTGGTTGCGCCGCTATCCACTTGCCCTTCATGGCGTTTGGATCGAACCGCCCGGCCCGGCCGGCGGCCGGTGGCGTTTGCGCGACCGCGAAGGGCGTCTGCTTCTCCTGCCGCCCCAGTTCGGCCATGGCTGGCGGCTGCTGGCCCTGTCGGCCGACCGGCCTCTGTCGCTCTTCGGCGAATGGGACGGCGCCACCTTCACCCCGGCCAGCTATTTCGATGGCCGCTGGCGTGCCTTTACGCCCTGGAGGCCCGTGCCGTGAGCCTGTCACCCGAACTCGTCACCGCCGCCCTCGTCGGCGCGGGCCGCGCCGGTTTGCCCGCTGCCGCCGCCCTGCCCCCCGCATTGGGCGAGGTGCGCGCCGCGCTTGCTGGCCGCCCGCCGGAGGAGGCCTTGTTCCTGCTCGTTGGCGCGGCCGCGCTCCATGACGCCGCCGGCCAGTTGCCGGCGCGCGCTCCGGCCGTGGAGTGGCGG
>JAACJX010000085.1 GCA_014237545.1 Ardenticatenia bacterium
ATTCGTAATTCGTAATTCGTAATTCACCTTGAGGAGGTGATGTCATAGAGTCGAGAAGAAGAGAGGATTTTAGTTTTGGTTTGTTATGTGCGTTGCTGGCGCACACGTTCGGAAAACGCGGAATATCCATTTGAAGATGGAGGAGACACGAAACATGTTTACTAAGAATCGCATTGGTTTGGTGATGGCCGCGCTGCTGGTGCTGGCGCTCGGCCTGGTCGCCTGCCAGCCGCAAGCGCAGGTAGTCGAGGTGACTCGTATCGTCACCGAGACCATCACCGAAGAGGGCCAGGTCGTCGAAGTGACCAAGGTCGTCACCGAGGTNGAGGAAGTCGTCGTCACGGCGACCCCCGAACCGGTCGANGNNGTNGGGATGAATGCCCCCGATCCNACCACCCTGGTCGAGATGACGTTCGGCGATATCGACACGCTGGACCCGGCGCTGGCCTATGACACNGCCAGCGGCGACCCGCTGATNCATATCTACGAGACNNTGATCTGGTATAACTTCCGTGACGGCACGTCCTACGTGCCCGCGCTGGCCACCGAAGTGCCCACCGTCGAGAACGGCGGCATCTCCGANGACGGCCTGACCTATACCTTCAACATCCGCCAGGGCGTCACCTTCCACGAGGGCCAGACCCTGGAGCCCAGCGACGTGGCCTACAGCTTCCAGCGCGGTCTGCTGCAGAGCGACCCGAACGGCCCGCAGTGGCTGCTCCTGGAGCCGATCCTGGGCTACACCTCCGGTGACGTCACCGAGGGNANNCAGGNNGGNGCNTTCGCCGGCGATCCCGAAGGCCTGAAGGCCGGCGCCACGCCGGAAGAATTGGCCGCGACCTGTGAACTGGTCAAGTCCGCCATCGTCGCCGACGACGCCGCCGGCACGGTTACCTTCAACCTGACGCTGCCGTGGGGCCCGTTCCTGGCCACCATCGCCCAGACGTGGGGCAGCGTTATCGACTATGACTGGGCCGTGGCCCAGGGCGACTGGGATGGCGACTGCGCCACCTGGCAAGACTTCTACGCCGTCGGCGCGGAAAACACCAAGCTCGGNNCNGTNGCCAACGGCACCGGCCCGTTCAAGCTCGATCACTGGACCCCNGGTGAGGAGTGGGTGCTGACCGCCAACGAAGAGTACTGGCGCACCGAAGAGACCCCGATCTGGGAAGGTGGCCCGTTTGGCCCGCCGGCCATCAAGACCGTCATCGTCCGCAACGTGGAAGAGTGGGGCACCCGCTTCGCCGNGCTGCAGGCCGGCGACGCCGCCGTGGTGGCTGTGCCCGCCGAGAATGAGCCGCAACTGGACGCCCTCGTGGGCGAGTTCTGCCAGTGGGACACCGGCGAGTGCACCCCCAACGAGGCCAATCCGAACGGCGCGCTGCGCAAGTGGGACATGCTCCCCAGCGTCAGCCGCACCGACCTGTTCCTGACCTGGAACGTCGCCGAGGGTTCGCCCTACGTCGGCAGCGGCCAGCTGGACGGCAACGGTATTCCGTTGAACTTCTTCAGCGACCTCAACGTCCGCAAGGCCATGAACACCTGCTTCGACTACGAGACCTACATCCAGGAAGCGTTGCTCGGCAAGGGCGTTCGCAACAACGGCCCGATCATCAAGGACATGCTCGGCTACAACGAGGATGGCCCGATGTACGAGTACAATCCTGAGGAATGTGCCGCGTACCTCGAGCAGGCTTGGGACGGCGCCTTGCCGGAGACGGGCTTCCGCTTCCAGGCCGCCTTCAACACCGGCAACACCACCCGCCAGACGATTGGCGAAATCCTGCAGAGCGAGCTGGGCGCGATCAACCCGCTGTACCAGGTCGAGACCATCGGCTTGCCGTGGCCGACGATGCTGCGCCAGTTCCGCGCTTCGCAGCTGCCCGTCGTGGCCTCCGGCTGGGTTGAGGACATCCACGACCCGCACAACTGGATGCAGCCGTACACCTACGGCACGTTCGGCGGCCGCCAGGGTCTGCCCGAAGAAGTCATCGCCGANTACCAGGNGCTGGTTTCGGCCGCGGCTGTCGAGAGCGATCCGGCCGTCCGCGAGCAGATGTACTTCGACCTGCAGCAGAAGTACCACGACGAGGCCGTCAGCGTTATCCTGGCCCAGTCCACCGGCTTCCGCTTCGAGCAGCGCTGGATGAACGGCTACTACTACCGCGTCGGTCAGTTCGCGCCGTTCCGCTACACGATGTCCCAGAACTAACCACGTTTTGGGCCGGGTCGCCCGCGCGATTCGGATGAGTTAACAAATCGTTCGGCGGGTCTTCCTCCGGGGAGGCCCGCCGAACATCCCCTCAACAGGGGATCACTGGTGAGCGCGCCTCAGGGCTTCTTGGGCAAACGATCAAGAAGCGTTGAGCCGCCTTCAACAGCAGCGGGGACAGGCAGCTGGCCGGTCCCATTGAAAATTTGAATGGGTAGGGGCAGGTTTATAACCTGCCCGCTTGGAGACGAAAACGAGTCAAGAGGAGCGGCATACAGATGCCGCCAGCCTATCTCAACGGGAGAATCGAACCATGACCGCATATATCATCCGTCGTCTCTTGATTTTGCCGATCATCCTGCTCGGCGTCACCGTCCTCATCTTCGCCATGCTCCAGACCCTGGGGCCGGTGGAGCGCTCGGCCCTGTACGTGCGCGACATCCCCAAGAACGATCGGCAGGTAGCGGCCATCATCACCCGCTATGGTCTGGACAAGCCGTTCTACGTGCAGTATTGGAACTGGCTGGTCGGCACGGAAGACGGCGCGACGGGCGAGCGCGTGGGTGGCGTGTTGCGCGGCGACCTCGGCTATTCGCGCACCGGCCGCGAGGACGTCATCGACGTGCTCATTCGCCGGCTGCCGGCCACGCTGGAGTTGGCTATCTGGTCCATGATACCGGTCATCGGGTTCGGCATCTGGCTGGGGGTGAAGTCAGCGCTGAACCACAACAAGCTGTTCGACCAGGTGGCGCGCGTGTTCGCCATCATTGGCTGGTCGTTCCCCACCTTCGTCTTTGCCCTGTTATTGCTCCTGGTCTTCTACGCCAAGCTTGACTGGTTCCAGCCCGGCCGGCTATCAACNGAGTTNAGCCAGGAGGTGATCGGCGCCGGTTTCACGCAGTACACGCGCATGATGACGGTTGACTCGCTGCTCAACCTGCGTTTCGACATTTTCATCGACGCGCTGCGCCACCTGATCATGCCGGTGACAACGCTGATGGTGATCGAGGTGGCCTTGCTGCTGAAGATCACCCGCTCATCGATGCTCGAAGAGATGCGCCAGGACTATGTGACGACGGCCCGCGCCAAGGGGCTGCCGGAGAAGATGGTTGTCAACCGCCACATTCGCCGCAACGCGCTCATCCCGGTCGTCACTGTGGCGGGACTGACGCTGGCCGGCCTGATGGGCGGCGTGGTCATCACCGAGACGGTGTTCAACTANCCGGGCATCGGCTCGTGGGCGGCCGACGCGGCCGTCAGCCTCGACGTGTTGTCGATGCTGGGCTACGCGCTGTTCACCGCGGTCTTGCTGGTGATCGCCAACCTGATCGTCGACGTCCTGTACGCCGTGCTGGACCCCCGCGTTCGGCTGAGCTAAATATAATAGGAATCCACAGATTTCACAGATTACACCGATAAAAGAGTCAAAAATCTGTGAAATCTGTGTAATCTGTGGATGCTTGCTACAGAGGAGATTGAAACATGACCACAGCCAGCGAACCCGTTGTCCTGCACCCCGGCGCCTATGATGCCGGCGAGCTTCGCGAGCAAACGCGCCTGGAGAAGGCGATTGGGCCGGAGTGGGCGCGAATCGTCAAGGGCGTNGCCACCAATCCGCTCTCGATTTTGGGCTTCACCATCGTCTTCATTTTCGTCCTGATCGCCCTCTTCGCCCCGCAATTGGCGCCACCCCCGCGCGAGAACTGGAACGTGAACCAGATCCCGCGCGACGGCTTCCGGGCCGAACCGCAGCCGCCGATGAGCGCGTGGAACAAGAACGCGCCGATGACCGTGCCGTGGTGGTACCGCAACATCTGGCCGCGGCAAGAGTCATGGGTTCACATTATGGGCACGACCAGCGGCCAGTATGACATCTGGTATGGCGTGATCTGGGGCACGCGGACGGCTTTCTTCGCCAGCTTCGTCGTCACCTTCGCCACGGCCGTCATCGGCGTGCTATTTGGAGCGTTTGCCGGGTTCTACGGCGGNTGGGTNGACGAGGGGCTCATGCGTGTGGTGGAGGTCATCTCCGCCTTTCCCTTCATCACCGGCGCGCTGATCCTGGCNTCGCTCCTGACNCCCGTCTTCGGCCGCAGCGTCTGGCCGGCCACCATCGCCCTGATCATCTTCGGCTGGACGGGNTANGCCCGACAGTTGCGCGGCGACATCCTGGCCACNAAGGAGCGCGACTACGTGCTGGCCGCNCGGGCCAGCGGCGCNAAGGACTCGCACCTGATGCTGAAGCACGTCATCCCCAACGCCATGTTCCCGACGATGGTGCGCATCTCGCTNAACCTNGGGGCGGNCGTGCTGTCTTTTGCCGCGCTCAGCTTCCTGGGCATCGGCTTGCCGGAAGGGTACGCCGACTGGGGGCAGGTGGTCAGCTTCGCCCGGGCGTGGATCCTGACGCTCGACCAGCACTGGTACATCATCGTCTTCCCCGGCATTGCGCTACTGCTCTACGGGTTGGGCTGGAACCTGATCGGCGACGCCGTGCGCGACATCATGGATCCGAAGCTGCGGGGCAAGTTGGCCTAGCAGTTCGCTGCTAACCGGCGGCCGGCGGCTGTTCGCGGGCCGGCCGGGCAAATTTTAAAACGATCAGGAGGCGGGTTACAGGAATGTGCCCGCCTTCTTCCATGTAGCGCCGGATTCTTATCCGGCGGACAAGAATACCGGTTAAGAAACCGGTGCTACAGGATATGTCACGACGCTCCAAAGCCTTCGGCGCGGCCCTGATTCTGGCCGGCGCCGCCTGGCTTCTCTTCTATAACCTGACCCTGGCGCAGATCGAGCGCGGCGGCCCCGCGCCCACGCGCACGCCGGACATCGGGCCGTCGGCCACGCCCGTCCCCGGCGCGAC
>JAACJX010000573.1 GCA_014237545.1 Ardenticatenia bacterium
GGAACAGACACGGTCTGCCGCGCTTTCAGGCGAATTGCCTATCATATTAACCTTAGCATTATAGCATAGGTCTAATGACGGTCACATAGGTGCCGTTTGCGCTCATATTTGATTTAACGAGCCTGAAATTTGTTGGGTCGCAGCCGCCTGCTCTCAATGACCGTTAGCTCGCGGCCGGATGAGTCGAAATCCTTCGCGCCGCCATGATCCCCAGCCACGTGCCGAACACGTTCAGGATCACGTCGTCGATATCCGCCACCCGGTAGCGGCACGGAGCTGCGCCCCATAGCGCGGTGAACTGCGTCGCCTCGATAAGCAGAGAGATGGCCAAGCCAAGCAGTAACGCTCCTCTAGCGGGCAGCCGCAGCAGCGTGCGAGCGTACAACCCCAACGGCACGAAGACCAGCACGTTNAGCACGATCTGCAACGCGTCCCAAAAGCTTCCGTAGAATAAATTGTGAACGAATCCGAACGGGATGAGGTGAACCGGCCTGTTGCGCGACNCGCAGTAGGCGGCAAAATCGTCGGGGATTGGCAACAGCGTGATCAGCGCCAGTAGGAGCAGGCTGAGGACAAAGAGNTAGACGGATATGGCCCCCGACCAGCGCAGCGCGCCGGCTCGCCGGTATTGCCAGACCAGGATGGGCAGGGCGAGCGCCGCGGCGGCCAGCGGCCACGTGATGACCACGGCTCTGAATGAGGAGAGGTAGCTCAACAGTAAAGGGGACATTATCGTAGGCAGCCTTGTTTTTCTTCAGGGGGATGCTCGGCCGATCAGCGGCCGTCACCAACGGGCGAGCTGGCCGGCGCCGGAGCGAAATATCCCCTGAGAGTTTTCCTGAGCGACGGCTATTTCTCCATAGGGCCGATATAATCTAGGCAGCGTACTATTTAGAGGGCTGGAACCGGGCGAGCGCTTTCGCTCGCTTTTCGCCCGCAGGAGAGATTCTTTCATGGCACGGCAGGCAATGTTCGACGGCCTTATCTTTGATGAATACGAAAACCCCGTGACGATGGCCGTTGTCGGCGGCGAAGCCCAATACGTCGTGGATGATGACGGCTTCCGTCGCCACATCGACGCCGAGTACGTCGACCGCCAAATCTTGTCTTTCTTCATCGAGCAACTGTCCCAGAACAAGGATATGGCCGTGGAGCAGGCGATGGAAATGATGGGCCAGGATGACTTATTGACGAAAGCNGCCATTGATGCCTCCTTGCGCAACCTCACCNCCGATCAGATCATCGCCCAGGGCGTCCCGGCCCAGGCGCGCGACATGCTGGGNATGTTCGGCTTCCGCGTCGTCATCAACATTCANGGCGATGTGGTGAGCATGGATCAGCCGGCCGCGCCCGAAGAGGGCGGCGACGAGTAACGCTTGCCAGACCTNTGAGGCTTCCGAAACCTCGGAGGTCTTTTTTANTACGCCCCCTTGCGCGACAGCAGGTGGGGNATGGTCTGGAGCAAAATCCTCACGTCCAGCCCCAANGTCCAGTTCTCAATGTAATAGATGTCGAGCAGGCAGAGCTCGTCGAACGACAGGTCCGAGCGGCCGCTGACCTGCNACAGGCCGGTCATNCCGCCGACCACGGCCAGCCGCTGGTGATGCCACGACTGGTAGAGNGCCACTTCTTCGGGNAGCGGCGGCCGNGGCCCCACCAGGCTCATTTGCCCCAGCAGCACGTTATAGACCTGCGGCAACTCGTCGAGGCTGAGGCGGCGGATGAGGCGGCCGGTGCGCGTTTGGCGCGGGTCATTCTTTATCTTGAACAACGGCCCGTCCGCCTCATTTAATTCGCGCAACGATTCCTTTTTCTCGTCCGCGTCGGCCACCATCGACCGGAACTTGTACATCTTGAACAGCCGGCCCTCTCGCCCGACGCGAGGAGAGGCATAGAACACAGGCCCTGGAGAGTCCAGCTTGATGGCCAGCGCGATCAGGCCCATCACCAGCAGCGTCGGCACGGCGAGCAGGGCCACGATTCCCAGATCGAGCGCCCGTTTCAGGATTTGCCCCATAGGGCTGATGTGGCCGAACGCCTCCATATCGCGCACGCCCAGCACAGGCACGCCGGCCATATTCGAGAATTCCACGCGGTTCAGGCTCAATTGCAGCAGGTCGGGCACGACCAATACGCGCGCGTCGTGCTGGCGACAGATCTGGAGCATGTGGAGCAGTTGGGGCTGCATTGCGCCGGGCAAGGCGATGAATACGGTGTGGAGCGGCGCGTATTCGCTCAACAGGCGGCTCAGATCGCCGAAGCCTCCCAGGCGGGGGATACGGCCGATGCTGCTGCCGCTATCGCCGTTGCCATCGTCCAGGTAGCCGACGACGTTGAAACCCAGATCGGGCCGGGCCAGCAGGGTGCGGATGACGCTGCGCCCCGTCTCGCCGGTGCCCACCACGAGCGCGCGGTCCACGCCGATCCCGCGGCGGTAGAGCAGGGACAAGATGGCGCGTCGTAACAGGCGGGCCGCGCTCAGAAACAGGACGATGAACAGCAAGGCCCAAAAGATGAGCAAGCGCGAAAAGGGAGAGGGTTGCACAAAGAACGTGACGGCCATCATGAGCATGATGCCCGCCGCCGTGGCGGTGACGATGCGCGCCACTTCATCCAGCCACAACTCGCCGCGCCGCCGCCGCCACACGCCCGTGTAGCGAAAGGCGAGCGCCAGCAAGATCGTCAGGACAAGTTGTTGGCCGAGATAGTCGCGGTAAGGTTCCAGAAAGAGCACCGGCCGCAGCCATTGCCAGACGTAGCGGGCCACGTAGGCCATCCAGAAAGCCACGTTGATCAGCAGCAGATCGGTGAGGATCGTCACCCAGTGGATGACCCGCGATTTCGTCATGCCGCACTCCGCGCCGGTTCGACCATCGCGCGTTGGTAGACGGCGGCCAGTTCGGCGCCCGACCGCGCCCAGGAGAAGCGGGCGGCATGGGCCGGCCCCAGCGCGGCGGCGCGGCGGCGCGCTTCCGGATCGTCGAGCGCTTCGCGCAATCGGTCGGCTAATTCGGCGGCGTCGCGCGGCTCGAAGTAGAGCGCCACGTCGCCGCCCGCCTCGGGTATGGATGAGGTGGCGGCGGCCACCACCGGCGTGCCACAGGCCAGCGCGTCGGCGACGGGCATGCCGNACCCTTCATAGAACGACGGAAAGGCGAGCACGGCCGCGGCGTTGTACCACAGCGGTAGCTCCTCGTCGTCTACGTAGCCGGCAAAGCGCACCTGTCCGGCTAGTCCGAGCCGTTCGACACGGTCGAATACCTCCTCGTATATCCACCCCCGGCCGCCGACCAGCACCAGGGGCACATCGGGCCGGGCGAGTTGGGCCACCGCTTCCAACAGCGTGGGGATGTTCTTGCGCGGTTGGAGCGTGCCGACGTGGAGGATAAAGGTCTGGGGCAGCCCTTTCGCCTCGCGGAAGGCGGCCACTTGCGCCGCCGGCAACGGCCGGTAAATGTCGCCGACGCCCGGCGTGACGACGTCGATGCGCACCAGCGGCACGCCGTAGATGCGATGAATATCGTCGCGGCCCGATTCCGAGATGGCNACGAGCCGCGCCGCGTGGCGACAGGCGTGGGCCGTTTCATTCGCCAGATAGCGGCGTTGGGCGGCGGGGAATGCCTCCGGATTTTTGATGAAGCTGAGGTCGTAGATGGTGACGACTACCGGGCAGGGCGCGAGGCGCGGCCGGACGAAGGCCATGCTGTGCATCAGCGTCAGGCCGTCGCGCCGGGCCCTGAGCGGCCACACGGCCTGCTCCCAGGCGATTCGCNCCGCTGGTTTGTCCGTCGGCAGGNGCGTGCCGACGACGCGCGTGTCCTCGCGNCGTTGCCATTCGTCCATGAGGCGNGTGTAGATCGTATATCGCGTCCCCTCGGCCGGCGGCAGGTGCCGCANNAGCTCATANATGTAGCGGTGAATGCCNGCCCGNCGATANCCTGTNGNCGTGGCCAGCAGGTGAGCGTTAATGCCGATATGCGCGCGATGCATGGGTGATTGTGACANGGAGAAAGTCACGCTATGGCCCCGGAAAAATGGTGACATATGCCGCAAACATTCCCGCAATTATACGATCATCGGCCCATTCCGCATCTTGCCCTTAATCTGGCTGTATGATAGACTACATTATGTTTACATGCCGNCTCTCGANCGGCGTGTGACTTGTCTCCGGCTTGGNTAATATCTATTCAATGCCGTGATTGTTCACTCGCCGCATGCANGCGCGGCGCCAGCCTGAACACTGGAGGAGTCTGCGGATGAAACGCACTACACTCTTATTGCTCTTGACCTCAATGCTCATTCTGTTGGGGCTGACTGGTTGCGAGATCCCCGCGCCGGGCAGCGAGAATNTTTTGGCCACGTCGACCGCGGCCGCGCANGCCACCACGGCAATCCTGGCCACAACCGCCCCGGGCACGACGNTGCTCCCNCCGGTGGGGGCCAGCCCGACGCCCGCACCTCTGATGACGCAGGATCCCAACTTGCAGCTGCCGGCCAGCCCGACGCCGACCCTCGATCCGTCGCAGCCCGTCGTGGAGCCGACGCAGGAAGCCGCGCCCCCGGCCGAGGCGACGCCAGAGACCTCTTCCACGGGGGAGATCATCCACATCGTCCAGGCGGGTGATAATCTCTATCGCATCGGCCTGCAGTATGGGTTTACCTATCAGGAACTGGCCAACTATAACGGTATCACGAATCCCGATCGCCTTGAAATCGGGCAGCAGATCAGGATTCCACCTAAGCCGTAGCCGCTCATGTCCATCGCGGCCGGTCAGGATCCGAAAAGCCTGATCGGCCTTCTTGCATATCCGCATGGAACTCCTCGATTCCCGCATCGTTTGGCAGGGGAAATGGCGTGTCCGCGTCGACGCGTTTCGCCTGCCGGACGGAGCGATCTACGAACGGGGGGCGATCGAGCACCCGGGCGCCGTCGTTCTCGCGCCGCTGGNGAGCACCGACGAAGGACTGCCGGCNCTCCTGATGCTGCGCCAATACCGNCCGGCGNTGGGCAAGACTATTCTGGAGCTGCCGGCCGGCACTCGCGAGCCGGATGAGCCGTGGCTTGCGTGCGCCCAGCGGGAATTGCGCGAGGAGACGGGCTACCGGGCCGCGGCAATGACGCCGCTGGGTGAGATTTGGCCCGCGCCGGGCCTCTCCGATGAGCGCATGGCCCTCTTCCTGGCCACCGGCTTGTCGCCCGACCCGCTGCCAATGGATATCGACGAGGAAATCGCTGNCGAAGCCTGGCCGCTGGAAGAACTGATGGCGATGGCTCTAGACGGCCGGCTGGAAGACGGCAAAAGCGTAGTCGCCGTCTTGCGCGCCGCCCACCTTCTGTCTCAGTCCAAATAAAAAGACACGGCGCTTGTGGGGCCGTGTCTCATCTGAGTTCCTTTATTCGACGAGTGGGCTTACTCCTCGTCTTCCTCGCCGTGGTCCTGGGAGCGATCTTCGCCGAACGACTTCAACTCTGTCGCCAGCTCCATCAGCCGCTTCTTGACGGCATGGTGCACGGTCCCCTCGGGATAGTTGCCGCTCTCGTCCGTCTCGCCGGCCGGCCGGCCCATCAATAGCTCGATGCCCTCATTGATTGACGTGATCGGCCAGATGTGGAACTGCCCCTCGCGCACGGCTTCGACCACGTCCTCCCGTAGCATCAGATTCACGATGTTGGTCGCCGGGATGATGACGCCCTGGTCGCCGGACAGGCCACGCGCCTGGCAGATGTCGAAGAACCCCTCGATCTTCTCGTTCACCGCGCCAATGGGCTGGATCTCGCCGCGCTGGTTGACCGAACCGGTGACGCTGATACCCTGCCGGATGGGGTAGCCGCTGAGGCTGGAAATGAGCGCGTATAGCTCGGTGGACGACGCGCTATCGCCGTCGATCCCGCCGTAGGTCTGTTCAAACGTTAGGCTGGCGTTCAGCGACAGCGGCTGATGCTGGGCGTAGGTGCCGCCCAGGAAACCGTTCAGCGTCAGCACCCCTTTCTCATGGATGGGGCCATCCATGTCGGTCTCGCGCTCGATGTGGAGCAGGCCGTTGTCGCCCATGAACGTGCGCGCGCTAATGCGACCGGGGTGGCCATAGATAAAATCGCCCACCTCGCGCACCGATAGGCCGTTCACCTGCCCGACCGTCTCTCCGTGGGTGGCGATGAAAATCGCCCCTTCGAGGATCTCTTCGCGCAGTTGCTCGGCGTCCTGGCTGGCGCGATGGATACGCTCCTTGAGGGCGTTGCGCACGTCGTCGGCCGTCACAAGGTCGTGGCCATCAATGCCCGCCCAATAATTGGACTCGCGCACCAGGTCGGCGATCGCCCCAAAGCGCGTGCTCAGCTTGCACTGGTGCTCGGCCAGGCGCGCGCCCTGCTCGACGATTTTGGCGACGGCGTCGCGGCCGAAGGGGCGCAGCTTCTCATCCTGGCAGCGCGAAGCGATGAACTCGGCGTATGACAGCTCGTTGGCGGCGTCGCGCGGCATGTTGTCGCTGAAGTCGGCGCGCACCTTGAACAGATCGCTGAACTCCTCGTCGTTCCAGTAGAGCGAATCGTAGACG
>JAACJX010000375.1 GCA_014237545.1 Ardenticatenia bacterium
CTCATCTCTTATCTCAACCACACCTACCGTTCTGATTCGTAGACAAGAAGCATCGTTAGACTACTCTACCTGATGATGTCAAAGCCCTTTCGAGACGCCAGCAACTGCGCTATCTCCTCGACATTGGCAATGTTGGCATCACCCGGAATCGAATGCTTGATTGCCGCGCATGCCGTGGCGAAATCGACGATTCGCTGGGGATCCTCGGGGTAAGTAAGCAGGCCGTAGATGAGGCCGGCCATGAACGCATCGCCGGCCCCCACGCGATCCACAATGTGATTCAGCACATAGGTCGGGCTCGTGTAATAATGACCTGCGTGCCACAAAACTCCCGTGTATTGCGGGTTCTCTGCCGATGTGGCCTCGCGACAGGTCATCGCGATCTGTTTCAATTGCGGGTATCGGCCGGATAGCCGCGACAAAACTTCTCTGGCTTCATCCGGATTGCGCCCCGCCGGTAAATCGGGCAGGCCGAGCATCAGGCTGGCCGTGTTTGCCACCAAGACGTCGCACTGCTCNACCAAATCCGGCATGATCGATGNCGGCGANGCTCCCCACTGCCACAAANTATGCCGGTAGTTGAGATCGCACGAAATGATCAAGCCGTTATCGCGAGCCGACTCAACCGCCTTGGCCGTCACNTTGGCCGCCGCGGCCGAAACGGCCGGGTTGATCCCCGACCAGTGGAACCACCCGCCTTGGGCAAAAACCTGGCTCCAGGAGATGGTGTCTTCATCCATCGTGGCAAAGGAAGAGTGCGCCCGATCATAGAGCACGCGCGACGGGCGCATGCCACTCCCAGTCTCCAAAAAGTAGAGACCCAGGCGCTCACCTCTCATCATGATGAAATCAGTNCCAACCCCATACTGGCGCAGCGATTGCAGGCAAGCAATACCCANTTCGTTATCTGGCAAGCAGGTCACATATTGAACCGGAANACCAAAGTTTGCCANCGAAACGGCTACATTCGCCTCAGCGCCGCCGAAGAATGACTCAAAGACCTGGGCTTGCCGCCAGCGCCGGTAATCGGGCGGCGACAAGCGGAGAAGCGATTCGCCGAAGGTGATGACGCGACCGCTCATGCTGTTCCCGTGGTTCAATCCTCAACGGCGACTTTCAGCAGGGCGACGTGGCCGTCGCGGTTAAAAATGTGCCGGGAAGTGGCCGGATCGAGATAGCAGTCCGAAAGCGTCGCCGTACGGCCATCCTGGTAGGTCACCTCGATCCGGGGTCCGGCCTCGCGCACATAAATAACGGGCGTCTGGCAAAAGGTAAAGGCCAGAGAGTCGGGCGGCAAGGGGAGCGTCCTTGATCCGCCGTCCTTATCAACATAGGTGAAGTCGCGAGCCTCGGGAATGTACTCCTTCCTTCTCAGCAGCGTGGGCCGGAATTGCAGCNCGCCGTTGCGCACCGACACGCCCAGCTCGCCGAAACGGGCCAGGATCTCTTCCTTGACCTGGCCGGTCATGCCTGGTTGTCGGGCGCCGCCGCCCAGCGGCGTGTGCGAGTATGGATCAGCCGGAAACGCGCCGTATTCGGCCGGTGATTTGTTGAAACCCAACCCCTGCCGGATGTCATAATAGGCGTCTGCCAGCTCCGATACAAGCGCCGGGGCAGCCTTCTCATCTACCGCGCGCTGGTAGCACTCCTGCGCAGCCAGCAGTAGCTTGGATACCATGTGCCAGTAGACGCTGCCCAACCCTTCATAAGCGAAAAATGTACCAGACCGGCCGGTAAACGCGCGATGATTGAACGTGGTTTCGAACAATTCAAGGATGAAGGCTCGTTCGGCTTTCGCTNCCCCGGCATAAGCGGGTTCGTTCGCCAGCTTATCCAGAACCGCGGCCGCGTCATTGGCGTTACGAAACTCACCGGCGAAATGGTATTGGCCGGACTCGTCACGGATGAGCAGGCGCTTGTCATCGCCTTCGGTTAGCGCTTCGACCAGCGCCGACCCGGCCACCCGCTCAGCGGTCACATTGTTTTTCTGCAGGAAACCAGGCAGGTCGCGATTTGGATATAGCATGTAGGTGTGCAAGTCAGCGNGGTATAGGGTACTCTGGCACAGGCTCCGCAGCAGGTTGAGTGACTCAGAGGACTCGAGCATNCCGGATGAGAGCAAGGCTACCTGCCCTTCGAGCATAAGATAGAGGTGCTCGACTTTAGCTTTCTGCCCATCGAGGTGAAGGACATTGTAGCTATGTGTGAGACCATCCGGCCGCAGATTGGCGCGTAGGGTATGGTCAATGTAGCGTTCGGCAAGGGCGAGGAAGTCACTGATCTGTTGGGATGAAAGGTGGCGTTGTATCCCCGGCACGCCTTCGTCATAGGCTATCTCCCGGTAGGCCGTGATTGCCGCGCNGAGTTGGTCCATGACTGCCCGGCGCTCGCGGTCGTCGAAATCAGTCTTCAGATGATCCTGATGGCGGGCGAAAACAGTTTGGATGGCTTCGAAGAGATCGGCCAGAGCGGTGTTGACCACAAAAGAGCCTGGCTCGGCGCGTTCCAGTTGCGCCTGCCAAAAGACCACAAAGCGGCGCAGGTAGGCGACCGTCACGACCGACAGCCCCTTACCCACTAGGGCGTTGTTGGCGTCGTTCCACTCGGGCCGCTGGGTGTTCATCCAGATGCCACCCGCCGGGACCAGGTTGGCCAATTTGGCCAGTAGCAACGTGAGCAGCTTCTCGGTCATGGTAACATGGACCACTACCCCGGCCGCATCGCGCACGAGGCGACCGTCTGTCCCCATCCGGGCCATGGCTTCCTCTATGACTCGCTCCCGCTGCCAATCGAATTCGATGGTGTTGTTCCAGTCAACCAGCATCTCCTCGTAGGAGCGAATCCGATAGGGCACGTTCGCATACGCAAAGACGGGCTGGTTCCAGAGCGATTCCAGCGCGCCGGGATAGACATGTTCGGCGATCTCCAGCAGCTTCTGCAGGTAGATGATCTGGTGNTCGCTCCAGTAGCCGATGTTAGCCCAGGGATTGTCGGGCTCAGGGATCTCCCACTCGATGCCGTCGCGCGTTACCCGATAGGGGTTGTAGCCATCCACCGTCGTCGCGTTGAGAAACTTGGCGATCATCCCTTCCACAAACCCGGGATAACTGTAAGCCAGTGGTTCCCAGTTCTGGAAGATATCGCGCCAATTGCCTTGATAATCCAGCCGCGGTGAGCCGTCAGGTTGTTTTACGTTGATAGAGAAAACGTTCCATGGGCGGCTAGGGTCGCCGTGTCGCCGGCTGAAGGTCAGGGGCAGGTATTCATAACAAAGGCGAATCAAGTCAGGGACGCCCGTTTCGGAGGCCCGCGCTCGCAAATTCTGGATGGATATGCGCGCCGGCAGGGCGTCGAACCAGTTGGCATGGGAATCCAATACCGGACGATTGCGGACGGCCACAAAATCGAGCAGGTCGTCCCGACCAATCTCGTATCC
>JAACJX010000147.1 GCA_014237545.1 Ardenticatenia bacterium
GGAACGGCCCCCAGGGCACGGCCAGGTTGAAGGTCACTGTGCCGGCTTCGTCGTCGGCCACGACAGCCGCCTTGACCAGTTCACAGGTCGCGGCCAGTTCTTCCGGGGTGGCGCCGGCCTTCAGCCCTTCGGGATCGCCGGCAAACGCGCCGTCCTGGATACCCTCGGTCACGTCGCCGGAGGCATAGCCAAGAATCGGCTCCAGCAGCAGCCACTGCGGGCCGTTGGGGTCGCTCTGCAGCAGGCCGCGCTGGAAGGTGTAGGCCACGTCGTGGGGCTCCAGCGTGCCGCCGTTATGGAAGGTGACGCCTTCGCGAATGGTGAAGGTGTAGGTCTTGCCGTCCTCGGAAATGCCGCCGTTCTCCAGCGTGGGTACCTCGACGGCCAGCGCCGGCACCATCTCGGTCGGGCTGACGTGGTCATAGGTGATCAGCGGTTCCATCACGTTCTGGATGACGTTGCCGCCGGAAGTCTCGTAGCCNAGGGCGGGGTCGAGGGTTTCCGGCTCGCCGAAGGACAGTTCGCGCCAGACGGTGGGGTCTTCGGGGCCTGTCGGGCTGGTGACCTCGGGCGCGGGGGTGGCGATCACTTCCTGAACCTCGGTCACGATGCGCGTGACCTCAACCGGTTGCCCCTCTTCCACAACCGTCTCGGTGACCACGCGGGTCACTTCGACGACTTCGGTCTGCGGCTGGCAAGCCACCAGCGCCAGAGCAACCACCAATAACAAGGCCATTACCAGGCCGACTTTCTTTTGTGACATCTTGAATCTCCTCTAGGACTAGTTGGACTCCGCGCGATTGATCGGCGGGTATTCGGCGTTGCTTGTGGTAAAGTAGTGGCAGTTTACGAAAATACGTCACCTCCAGGCATACTAGGTGCGCCGCGCAGTCTGCCTTGTGGACGGTGGGGANTGNGGCGCGACACTGCTTTCCAGATGATCGTGACGAAGTTGATCTGGGAAGCAGTATACTACGGTGTCAATTAAGTGTCAATATGGTGACAATATAAGATCTTATTGGGGTCTGAGGGCTATTCACAATCGAGGGAAGCGCAATGAAGAACATCCTTGTCATTCACACCGGCGAAGGCGGTGAAGTATCCACCCACTCTTTCATGGGCCACGACCTGACGCTGCGGCGGGTTGGCTGCGGCGGCGATCCGGAACGGGCCAGAGGGTTGATCCAGGAGAATGACGGCCGCTTCGACGCCATCGCGCTGGAGGGCATGCCCNCGGCGCTGGAACTGGGCGCGGCGCGGCGNNCGCACGAGCTCGGCGCGACGCTGGCCCCTGTGGCCCAGCAAACGGCCGTCGTCGACGGGTCAGGCATTCGCGCCGGGCTGGAGCGTTGGGGCGTCATCCTGGCCGACCGCGCCCAGCCGGGCATCTTCGCCCAAAAGCACNTCCTCATGGTGCCCGGCCTCAACCACAACGGCCTGGCCCAGGCCCTGGAGCGCCGCGCTTCCGACCTGCGCTACGCTGACCCGATCGTCTACTTCAACCTGCCGGCCGTGCCGCTGGTCGGCAGCCGCACCACGCTCGACCAGGCCGCCGGGCCCACGCTCGACCAGCTGAAGGACGCCGCCTTCGACCGCCTGCAGCCCCAACCGGGCGGCCCGAACGAGCCGCGTGACGCCGGCGCGTTCGACTGGGCCGACATCCTGGCCGGCGACATCGGCGTCATCCGCCGCCACGCCCCGGCCAAGTTGAAGCACAAGACGGTCGTTGTCGAGTCGGCCACCGAGGAAGACCTGGCCGACCTGCGCGAGCGCGGCGTCAACATCGTCGTCACGATGATGCCCGCCCTAGACGGCCGCGGCGAGCTCGGCCGCTGGTCGGCGGCAGTCATCGAGGCGATCATGGTTGCCCTGCGGGCCGATGCCGCCACGCCGCTGAGCGAGGACACCTACCTCGACCTGATGGCNGACCTCGACTGGNCGCCGGCCATCCGCTACCTGCAACCCGGCGAGGCGGGTATCAATCGCTTTGCCTTCGTTATCCACCCGCTCAGCATCAAGTTCATCCACAACGACAAACGGTTCCGCTGGACCAAGGCGCTGCCCGACGACCTGGTCGAGTCCTTCTCGGCCCGCATCCCGCCGATGTACCTGTCGCGCATCACCGGCGGCGTCTCGCCGACGACCGGCCAGCGCATCGAAGGCCACCTCATCTCGCTAGGCGCCACGCCGCGGCAGATGATGAACCGCGGCGAGCGCTTCACCTACGACAAGCTCAACCAGGCGGCGCGCATCGCCGAGCGCAAGGGGGCGCGCATCATGGGCCTGGGCGCGTTCACCAGCGTCGTCGGCGACGCGGGCATCACCGTGGCCCACGAGGCCGACATCGCCATCACCAGCGGCAACAGCCTGACCGTGGCCGCCACGCTGGAGGCAGCCAAGCAGGCGGTCATCAAGATGGGCGCCACCGACCTGACCAAGGGCAAGGTGATGATCATCGGCGCCACCGGCTCCATCGGCTCCGTCTGCGCCCGGCTACTGGCCCAGGCCATCTACGACGTGGTGCTGGTCTCCATCGAGCCGGAACGGCTGATCGAGCTGAAGCGCACCATCCAGGAGGAGACGCCGGGCTCCACGGTGGCCATCGCCACCCGCGCCGACGACTACCTGAGCGAGTGCGACCTGATCGTCACCGCCACGTCGGCCTTCGGCCAGCGTATCGTCGACATCACCAAGTGCAAGCCGGGCGCGGTCATCTGCGACGTGGCCCGGCCGCCGGACATCAGCAAGGAAGAGGCNGCGCTGCGTCCCGACGTGCTGGTCATCGAGAGCGGCGAGGTGCTTATCCCCGGCGATATCGACTTCGGCTACGACATCGGCCTGCCGCCCAAGACGGCCTACGCCTGCCTGGCCGAGACGGCCCTGCTGGCCATGGAAGGCCGCTTCGAGGATTACACCCTCGGCCGCAACATCACCATGGAGCGCGTCAAGGAGATCTACCGCCTGTTCAAGAAGCACCAGTTCCAGATCGCNGGCCTGCGCTCCCACGACGAGTACGTGACNGACGAGATGGTGGCCGAGAAGCGCGTGCTGGCCGACCAGTTGCGNGCCGACCAGGCGCTCTTCGCCCGCGTCCAGAGCGAATCGGCGGCCAAGCTGGCGACCATTCCCGTCTCGTCNAAGGGCGTGNNGGCCAAGCGNGGCGGCGCGTGGCGNCCGGTGGCGGCGCTGGGCGCGGCGACCGCGGCCGCCGGNGCNGGGCTGCTCTTCTTCCGCCGCCGCAAGTAGGNGCANCACAAGACCTGACAGGTTTTCAAGCGGACTCCTGTCCGCCAACCTGTCAGGTCTTCCATCTCACCATGCACCCACGCCAAATCCTCGACCGCTACGGCATCGCGCCCAAGCAGAGCCTGGGCCAGAACTTCCTCTATGACGAGGGTCTGCTGGCGCGCATCGCCGCCGCGGCCGAGTTGTCGCCCGCCGACGCCGTGCTGGAGATCGGTCCGGGGCTGGGGGCGCTGACCCGCCAGCTGGCCCAGGCCGCCGGGCGCGTCGTGGCCGTCGAGCTGGATGACCGGCTGTTGCCGGTCCTGCGCTACGAGCTGGAGCCGTTCGCCAACGTCGAGATCGTCCACGGCGACATCCTGTCGTTCGACCCGGCGTCGCGGTTCGACGGCCCGTTCGTCGTCGTCGCCAACGTCCCTTACTACATCACCGGGGCCATCCTGCGCCGCCTGCTGGAGGGTTGGCCGCGCCCGCGCCGCATGGTGATGACCGTCCAGCGCGAGGTGGCCGACCGCCTGGCGGCCAAGCCGCCGCACATGAGCCTGCTGGCCGTCAGCGTCCAGTACTACGGCCGCGTGAAGCTAATTGGCACGGTAAAGGCCGGCGCGTTCTGGCCGCGGCCGGAGGTCGATTCGGCGGTGATTCGCATCGACGTGGACGCCAAGCATCTAGAACGAAGAGAATCAACAGATTTCACAGATGACACAGATTGGAGAGCGTCTTCATCTGTGAAATCTGTGAAATCTGTGGATTCTTCCGCCTCTGAGGCCGCTTACTTCCGCGTCGTCCGCGCCGGGTTCAGTGAGAAGCGCAAGCAGTTGAAGAACAACTTGCGGCAGTTGGGACTGGGGGATGAGGCGATCGCCGCGGCACTGGAGGAGTCAGGGATCGACGGGCGGCGGCGGGCGGAGACGTTGAGTGTGGGGGAGTGGGAGACACTGGCCGCTTCGTTGAGATTATAGGGCGAGTTCTATATCCGTCTGCGGAAAATCATCGCC
>JAACJX010000660.1 GCA_014237545.1 Ardenticatenia bacterium
AAATGAAAAAGACTCCTGGTAATCAGGAGTCTTTGTATCTTGTTGCCTAAGGTTATAGGCTACGGGAGCGACGGGGATCGAACCCGCGATCTTCGGCTTGACAGGCCGACGTGTTAACCGCTACACCACGCCCCCACGCGTGAGTCAGGATATTATCAGATGTGCCACGGGATGTCAACTTTTTTCGGCCGNATTTCCGGCCANATTCCGCCGCTTACTCANTGCCTCAGGTGGGCACCCAGCTGAGAAATTGAATNTTGCGCGCCTCAAATTTGCCCGTTGGGTGTCGCGATTCGACCAGTTCAAACTGGAAGATGTGGTTGTAGCTAGGCAGATTCAAGGGATCGACGTTGTCGGGCAGGTTGGAGTCGTGGAAGTAGGCCGTCTCATAGGGCGACTCGGCGTTCTGCGTGTCTGTCAGCCACAACTTGGGGCCGGGCACCCGCAGGAAGCGCATGAAACCGTAGTTCTGTTTGTGGAAGTAGCACGTCCCGCGCACGACGGAGCCGATCTCGCCCCAGGGCTTTTCGTCGCCCGCCGGNCCGCCGTTGGTGAAGGTGGGCACCAAATCGGGGACAAGGTATCCGGAGATGAACAGGTCNGACTCGCGGCGCAGATCGGCCGAGGCGTTGTCGAGAGCGACTACTTCCACGCGACAGCCGCGGTTCTGCACGGCGCTGACCACGCGGGTGAAGTCGCCGTCGCCGGTGACGAGCATGACCCGGTCCAGATTTTCCGATTGCAGCAACATATCCACGGCCAGGTCGAGGTCGGCGTTGGCCTTGCCATACCGCTTGCCGCTCTCGTCCTCATACCAGCGAACTTCCTTGATCATNACCTTGTAGCCGAAATCGCGCAGCAAGGAGTAGAAGCGTTGNGTGCTCTTTTCGTANATNGGATCGGCGCGGGCGCGGTCGGCGTCGAAGCTGACGTAGGCNTTNAGCCGCACCGGCTCTGCCCCNTCGCGGCANGCNAACTCNCGCAACACGTCGTAGCGCATGCGAAAGCCGCCGTTGCGATACATGTTGGCCGTGTCCACGTANACGCCGATTCGAGAAGTAGATTGTAGGTCTCGCATANTGTTGTTCTTTTATTTTCAGTNCTGATAGCGGAACANGNTCCGCAGCCTCGAATATAGATTGAATTCCGCAAAGCCAACCCAAAAACCAATCGGATAATTTTACTTGTTCTGCCGGCTCTGGCGAGAGGAGTTTTTCGAATTGAGCCATGAACCTATTGACACGGCCCGCGGGCGAGTTATACTATACTTTGTAAGTTAATTTAACTTACTATTTACTTACCTGCAACTCGATGCAAAAAGCTACCCGACAGCACACGAAGGACCACAATAGCCGGCTCGTTCTCCGAACCATCTATAATGGCGGCGAACTGAGCCGGGCNGACGTGGCCCGCGTGACCGGCCTCACCCGGCCGACCGTCTCGTCCATCGTCGCTGANCTTCTGGAGAGNGAACTGGTNATCGAGACCGGCCAGGGACCATCGGCCGGCGGAAAGCGGCCCACCCTGCTGTCCGTCAATGGCAACGGACGCCATCTCATTGCTATCGACCTGAGCGGCACCGATTTTCGGGCCGCCCGGCTCAACCTGCGCGGAGACATCGAGGCCCGCGCCGTGCGCCCCGCGGCGGGTGTTCGCGGCGAGGACGTGCTCGCGTCAATCCACGAGTTAATCGAGGCTGTACGTCCGTCGGGAGAGGGCCTGCTGGGCATCGGCGTCGCCACACCTGGCCTGGTCGACCCCCACAACGGCATCGTGCGGCGGGCGGTCAACCTCGGTTGGGTCAACGTGCCCCTGCGCGATCTGCTGGAAGATCGTTACGGCCGGCCGGTCCACGTGGCCAACGACAGCCACATGGCCGCCCTGGCCGAATACACCTACGGCGAGACCACGGACAGCGACAACCTGATCGTGATCCGCGCCGGAAGAGGCATCGGCGCGGGTATTATCCTGGGCGGGCTACCGTTCTATGGCGACGGGTTCGGCGCGGGCGAAATCGGTCACGTCGTGGTGAACACCGGCGGCGACCTGTGCACCTGCGGCAATCGCGGCTGCCTGGAAACCACCAGCAGCGTGCGTGCCATCCTCCACCAGTTGGAGTCGGCCGACCGCGCCCAATCGTTGCTGGCCGGCCTACCCTCTCCTTCCTGGAGGCAATTCCTGGCCGCCGTGGCCGAGCACGATCCGGTGGCCACCGATGTGGCTGTTTTCGCCGGGCGTCATTTGGGCGCGGCGGTGGCCAATATGGTCGGCGCGTTGAACATTCAGACGATCGCCATTGCCGGGCGGGTGGCCGAATTGGGCGATATCCTGCTCGACGCGGTCAGGGCGGAGATGCACCAGCGGGTGCTGCCCTCGATGGCCGAATCGACGACGGTGCGCCTNTCCTCGCTTGNCCCGGAACGGGCGGCCGACATCGTCATCCTGGGCTGTTCCGCGCTGCTGCTCCAGCGCGAGCTGGGGGTGCTATGAGCCTGCGCCTGGGCCTCGACATCGGCGGCACGAAGACCGCCGCGTTGGTGGTCGACGAAAGCGGCGCAATGCTGGGCCGGGCCGTTGCGCCCACCGACGTCGTCAGCCCCGAGCGCCTCGTCGCGGGCACGATCAACCTCATCGACCAGGCGCTGCGTGACGCAGGCCGGAGCCGCGANGAACTGGTCGCCGCCGGTGTCGGCGTGCCGGGACAGGTGGACCCCGCTACCGGCACGGTTCGCCTGGCGGTCAATTTGAACCTGCGCGAGCCGTATTCNCTGGGCCAGGCACTGCAAAGCACTCTGGGANTCCCGGTGGCTCTGGAAAATGACGTGCGGGCGGCNGCCTGGGGCGCTTATCACTGGGNNNGCNAGCAGACAGCGCTCGNCAGCCTGGCTTACCTCAGCATCGGCACGGGCATCGCCGCCGGGCTGGTGCTCGACGGNCGCATCTGGCGNGGCTCGAACGGTATGGCCGGCGAGATNGGCCACATCCCGATGGACGCGGCCGGNCCGCGCTGTGTCTGCGGNTCCTATGGATGTCTGGAAGCGCTGGCCGCGGGGCCGGCCGTCGCCGCGCAAGCNGCAACGCTNGTCTCCGCCAGCGGCCGCGCGCCATCAACGCATGAAGTGTATTCGCTGGCGGCTGCCGGCNATCCGGCGGCGGTCGAGATCGTCGACCGCGCCGCCGGTTATCTGGCACGGGCCGTTTATCTGTTATTCATGACTTATGACGTCGATCA
>JAACJX010000062.1 GCA_014237545.1 Ardenticatenia bacterium
GGCGACATGGGCCATTCTGCATAGCGAAGTAGATTTCGCCACTGCCACGCCCCCACATGCGGCCGAAAACTGAAAAACCCTGTCAGGCATTGGGAGAATCCTGAGTTGCGGGATGGGGTTATACTAGCGATGAGTAATACTTTGTCTCCTCGCTCGACGAGTGACCAGCGCCGCGTTGTCATCACCGGCCTCGGCACGCTCAACCCGCTTGGTAGCGATGTCCCGTCCACATGGGAAGCGATTTGCGCCGCTCGATCCGGCATCGGCCCCATCACGCTCTTCGACGCAGCGGAGCACCAGACCCGCATTGCCGGCGAGGTGAAGTCATTCGATCCCGTGGCCCGGTTCGGGCGCAAGGAAGCCCGNCGNATGGCNCGCCTGACGCANTTGGCNCTGGCCGCNANNGANGAGGCNNTGGNCNNNGCGGGGNTGAAGGANANGNCCNTCAANCGCNNGCGCNCCGGCGTGATCGTCGGCAGCGGNATGGGCGCGCTCGATCCCATCCANGAGGCGGCCGANACCTTGCGCGACCGCGGCCCCNGCCGCGTCAGCCCCTTCTTCGTGCCCATGATGCTGGCCGACACGCCGTCGGCCCAGATCTCNATCACCTACGGCCTGACCGGCCCGAACCTGGCCNTCTACACCGCCTGCGCCACNGGCAACAACGCCCTGGGCGAGGCGGCGGCGGCNATCCGGCGCGGGGCGGCCGATATCNCGCTGGCCGGCGGNACGGAGGCCTGTATCTTGCCGCTGGCCCTGGCCGGGTTCAACTCGATGGGAGCCATCAGCACCCGCAATGACGAGCCGGAACGCGCCTCGCGACCCTTCGACGCCGGCCGGGATGGGTTTGTGGTCAGCGAAGGCGCGGCCGTGCTGGTGCTGGAAGAGCGCGAACACGCCCTGGCACGGGGCGCGGCCGTCTACGGCGAGCTGCTCGGCTACGGCACAAGCGCCGACGCCTATCACATTACCATGCCCAGCGAGGCGGGCGAGGGCGCGGCCGAGTCCATGCGTGCCGCNCTGCGCGACGCCGGGCTGGCAACGGACGACATCGATTACATCAANGCCCACGGCACCTCGACGCCGCTCAATGACCAGGCGGAGACGGCGGCCATCAAGCGGCTCTTCGGCGAGCGGGCCTACGCCATTCCCGTCAGCTCCACAAAGTCGATGACCGGCCATCTGTTAGGCGCGGGCGGCGCGCTGGAGGCCATCCTGTGCCTGCTGGCCATACGCGACGGGGTCGTGCCGCCAACGATCAACTATGAGCAACCCGATCCGGCCTGTGACCTCGACTACGTGCCCAACATGGCCCGGCCAGCCGAACTGCGCGCGGTCATGTCGAATGCCTTCGGCCTCGGCGGCCACAACGCAACCCTGATTCTGGGCCGCTAGTGTAGCGCCGTCGAAGTTTGTATAAGCTGGTCTATCTTGACGCCTTTGCCGGAGAATTGGGGTAAAATCAGCGAATACTCAAGGGGGCAAAATCATGCGTTTAGGCAAAGACTTAATCAACAAACCCATTTACTCCATCGACGAAGGCAAGCTGCTCGGCAAGGTGCAGGATCTCTACCTCGACACCACCTATGAAGTCGTGTTGGGTCTCTATNTGGGCTCGCAAGGGCTGGTGCGNCGCAAGTCGGAGTTGATTCGCTCCGGCGATGTAGTGGTGTTCGGCGCGGATGCCGTCCTGGTGCGCAATAGCGGAGTGATCACCGACGACGGCGCCCTGCCGGCGGCCAAGGGCTGGGCGCGGCGTGAGAAGCTGGCCGGCCGCGAGGCCGATACCCCCGGCGGCACGCGGCTGGGCGTCATAGGCGACGTGATCGTCGACCCCAGCGGCCGGATAACCGGCTTCGCCATGTCGCGCACCTACGTGGAAGGGCCGCTGGCCGAGAAGCGCGTCATCAGCCGCAGCGTCATCATCGACACCGGCCAGGAAGACGGCCGCATGACGGTCGATCTGGCCAAGCTGGAAGCATCGCTGCTGGACGCCGAGGCGGTTCCATTGGCCGTGGAAACGGTCGGCGACATTCCCGTGGCCAAAATCGACGAGTCAGACCTGCCCGTGGAGCCGCCGGCGGAAGCATAATAGAAGAAGAATCCACAGATTGCACAGATTACGCAGATTTCCAGGAGTTCCCTGTCCTCAAATTGCGTCATCTTCAGTTTAAAAATGTATTAGCCCGACTCCCCCGCCGCAGATCGCGCGGCGCATCCCGGCCATGGAGCGTTGCGCGGTCTGTGGGCTTATCCCTCTTCGTTCAGCACGATAAATTGCTCGCGGCCCGGCCCCACGGAGATGTAGCTCACCGGCGCGCCGGCCCCGGCGGCGACAAAATCCACATACCACCGCGCCGCGGCGGGCAAATCCTCCGGACGCCGGACGCCGGTCACATCCTCTACCCAACCGGGCAGCGCCTCATAGATGGGACGGCAACGCGCCAGCGCCTTCAGGTCATGGGGGAATGACTCCACGCGGCGGCCGTCCAGCTCGTAGGCGACGCAGACCGGGATCTCCGGCAACCCGCTCAGGATGTCGAGCTTCGTCAGCACCAAATCCGACAGGCTGTTCACGCGCCGCGCGTGGCGCAGAATGGGCAAATCGAGCCAGCCCACGCGGCGGGGGCGGCCGGTGGTCGTGCCGAATTCATCCCACGGATTCTCGCCCGTGCCGCGCAATCGGGCGGCCGCCGGACCGTCTAGCTCGGTCGGAAACGGGCCGCCGCCGACCCGCGTCGTGAAGGCCTTGGCCACGCCGATGACGCGGTCAACCATGCGCGGGCCGACGCCCAGACCGGTCATGGCCCCGCCGGCCGTCGGCGAGGAGCTGGTGACGAACGGATACGTCCCGTGGTCGATATCGAGCAGCGTGCCCTGCGCGCCCTCGGCCAGCACCATTTGACCCTGCCGCAACGCCTCGTCCACCAGTACCGGGCCATCCACCAGATAGGGGGACAGCCGGCGGGCATGGGCAACCAACTCGGCGATCACCGTCGTGGCATCCACCGGCTCCGCGCCGTAGCCGCCGACAAGCGCCTCGTTTTTACTCGCCACGTGGGCCGCCAGCGCCGCGGCCAACT
>JAACJX010000285.1 GCA_014237545.1 Ardenticatenia bacterium
TTCGCGCAGGGCGATGAAGTACCACAGCGTGGCGTCGACCGTGTTGTATTCCGGTGTCTCGCCCGCGTCGGGGAAGCGGTTGGGCAGCCTCCCCTGGTCGACAAATTGGGCGTAGGTGCGCAGCACCCCGGCGGCCACCTCCGGCCGGCCGGTGGCCAGTGTCAGGCCGGGCAGGGCGATCATCGTGTCGCGCCCCCAGTCGCTGAACCAGTGATAGCCGGCGATGATCGATTTGCCGCCGGGGTCGGCCGCGGTCGGCCGGCTGACGACGAACTGGTCGGCGGCCAGCACCAGCTGCCTGAGCGGTTGTGGCAGTTCGACCGCCGCGCCGCCGCGCCCCGCACCGTGCAGCGTGGCGGCGCGCTCCAACAGGCCGCGCTCGTAGTCGCGACGCTCTTCGTAGGCGGCGGCGCTGTCGAGGTTGGGTGACGAGTCGGTGCTGGCGACGACGGCGAATGTCTCGCCCTCTCGCAGCATGACCTGCAACTGGGCGGCGTAGATGTGGTCCTCGCTCACGTCGCGCTGGCCGCGATATTCCTCGACGGGCAGGAACAGGTCTTCATACCAGTCAAACTGGGGCGTGATTTCGGCGCGGTCGCTGAACAGGTAGAATAGGGTAGCCTTGTCGTGCATCCGGATGCGCAGGCCGCTGCCGCCGGCGATGGCCACGTCGTCCATCTCCGGATACCAGTCGTTCATGATGGTCGTGCTGTGGTAGTCGCGATAGTTGACCAGGGCCTTGATCGACAGGCTGAGCGGGCCGGTGGCGCGCGCCAGCCGGTATTGCACGTAGGTCGTATTCGCGCCGGGCTGCATCCAGACGCGCTTCTCCAGCAGGGCGTTGGCCAGGGCAAAGGTCCAGACCGGCGTCGTGCCCTCCAGGTGGAAGCGGTCGAGATAGACATGGCCGTTGCCCTCGACGGTGCCGTCTTCCCAGCGGTTGGTGAACAGCGGGTAGANGCGGCCGCTCTCGGGATAGATGCCGTCATACTCGACCGTTTCGTCCAGCTTGGTTAGCAGCAGCGTGCGGCCCAGCGGCGGCTTGAGCGCGGCCATCAGCAGGCCNTGGTAGCGCCGGGTCAGCATGNTGGCGATGGTGCCGGAGGCAAAGCCGCCGATCCCGTTCGTGACCAGCCATTCCCGTTTCATNGCGACGGAAAGATCGCCGCACACTTCGCGGCCGAAATCAAATATCATGCAAACTACTCCGTGATCCCGGGCGCAGTGGCGTTTGCCCGCCGCCCGTGGCATTCCCCGCGTTTCTGTCGGCATACTATAGCCACAAATTGACCGGACGCGCAATGGACGGATTGAACAAAGATTTTCTGTTTCCTAATGGCATAAGCAATTGGTAATCCCGCCATTCCTGTGTAGCATCAGGACAAATCACTTGAGGAGATGGTGTTGAACGAAGAATTGATCCCCGGCCCGCCGAACGCCGGCTCGCTGAATCCCGGCTTACCGGCTCACGTCACCGAACTCATCGCCCGGCTGCGGGCCGCCTACCCCGATGCCCACTGCGCGCTCGATTACGAGACGCCGATCCAGCTGCTCGTGGCGACCATCCTCTCGGCCCAGTGCACCGANGAGCGGGTCAACCTGACGACCCCCGCGCTCTTCCAGCGCTTCCCCACGGCCGAGGCGCTGGCCGCGGCCGACCCGAACGAGATGGAGGAGCTGGTGCGGCCAACGGGATTCTATCGCCAGAAGGCACGCTACATCCGCGAGGCGGCGGCGCGGGNGCTGGCCGANTACGGCGGCGAGGTGCCGCCGGCGATGGACGACCTGCTGACGCTGCCCGGCGTGGCNCGCAAGACGGCCAACGTCGTGCGCGGCGAGGTCTATGGCCTGGCCGACGGCATCACCGTCGATACCCACGTCAAGCGGCTGGCGGCCCGGNTGGGCCTGACCGGCGCGACTGACCCGGTCAAAGTCGAGCGCGACCTGATGGCGATCATCCCGCCCGAAAGCTGGATCGAGATCTCCCACCTGCTCATCTGGCANGGCCGCCGGGTGTGCGCGGCCCGCAANCCCCTTTGTCATGACTGTTCGTTGAGCGACCTCTGCCCCTCGGCCTTCATGCCCGCCGATTACCGGCCCCAGGCGTCACCTGTCGACCACCCGACGCCGGAAGGGATTCCAGCTTTGACGGGCGACGAAGACAGCAACCAAAGAAGTGCCAACGGCTAGCTCGTCACTCGTAACTCGTCACTCGTGATGCCCTATTTCAACTATCGCCTCCATCCGGTCTTGACGGCCGACGCTTCCTTTTGGGAACGGCGGGCCTTTCTCCATGCCTGGTGGGCGATCTACCGGGAAGACGGCCGCTGGACCCCGCCGGATTACGGGCGGCTGGGCCGCGAACTGGACCCGCGACGCAACGAGCATCTGGCGCGGCTCGACGCCGAACTCATCCACATCGACGCGCTGCACCGCACCGGCGTCCATCGCTCGCGAACCGACCAGCAAGAGATCCCGCTCAATAGCGTGCTGGAGCGGCCGCTGGCCGCGGCCGTGGCGATCATCGACAGCCGGCGCAAGGGCCAGACGGCCCATCTGGCGCTCGCCCATTTCGGCAACGACCAGGAGGCATTCGATACCCTGTATTATCATCTTGTCGAGTCGTTTTCGGAAGCGGGCTACCACCGGCTGGTGGGCCCGGTCGGCCTGTCACCCCATCTCGGCTCCGGCTTGCAGGTGGACGGGTGGAGTGAATGGCCGCCGGCGCACACGCCCAATAATCCGCCCTACGCGCCGGAGCTGGTGGAGAGCCGGCTGAACCCGCTGCAAAACGGCCGCCTGTATCGCGCCGCCGTCCCCCCGCGGCTGCCGGACGACCGCGCCGGCCCCGCCCAAATCGTNCCCCTCGACCCGGCGCGGCTGGCAGNCGACCTGCTGCCGTTGCTCGCGGCGGCGGTTGAGAACCCCATCGCCGGGTTCCCGCCGCCCGACGCGGCCGAGGCCGCCTTTCTGCTGCGCACGCTGGCGGCGAAGGGGTTGACCGGCTTCCTGGCGGAGATGGACGGCCAGCCGGNGGGCTTCGCCCTGGTTGCCCCCGACGAAGGCGGGCGGCTGCGCGCCACGCATGGCGGCCGGTCCTGGTGGCGGCGCGTCCGGCACGGGGCGGAGAGCCGGCTGCTGGCTAGCCGGCGGCCGGCCGGCGGGCAGGTGGTCTTCGGCGCGGTGCGACCGGAGTGGCGCCGGCAGGGGATCGCTACGCAACTCTGGCGGCGCGTGGTGGCGCTGGCGAGCGAGAAGGGCTGGGAGTCGGTCGCCGTGGGGCCGGTTTGGCTGCCCAAGGCCGGCGTCTCCCCCGCCGCGGCGTTACTGGAAAGCCAATCGGCCGTCGCGCGCCAATCGTACCGCCTCTACGAGCGTTCCTTCTAACGCGCGGCGCAACCATTCCCGATGGGGTCTTTCCCGCCCAGCGTTACTTGTCACGCCGTAAACGTCGGCAAGCCCAAATCGGCCATCGGCCGCCCCGCCAGCCACGCGTCGAGCGCCTCCCGCGTCGCCTCGCGGTCGTCCCAGGGGTACTCCACCGCGCCGAAGCACATCGATTGCTCGTGCCCCTTGCCACAGATGAGGACGATGTCCCCCGGCCGGGCCAGCGACAGCGCGAAATGGATCGCCCGGCCGCGGTCCGGCACGCGCCAGAACGTCTCTCCCTCCACGCCGCCGGCGGCCGTCGCCGCCCCGGCCANCATGGCCAGGATGTCGTCGAGCGACTCNGTGCGCGGGTCTTCGGCGGTCAGCACCGTCAGGTCAGCCTCCCGGGCGGAGATGTCAGCCATCAGCCGCCGCTTCGCGACGTCGCGCTTGCCGGCGCTGCCGAAGACGNCGATGACGCGGGCGTCGGGAGAAGGGGAGAAAGGGGGAAAGGGAGAAAGGGAGTCTTGCTCTTCTCCCTCGCTCCCCCGCTCCCCTCCTCCCCCGCTTCCCTTCTCTCTTATCATTCCCCGCGCCGCGGCGATGGCCCGCGCCAGCGCATTGGGCGTGTGGGCGAAATCGACGACGACCAGGAACGGCTGCCCCCGGTCGATGCGCTCCATGCGACCGCTCAGGTANGTCACGCTTNCCAGCCCGTCGCNGATNGCNNCCGGCGCNANGCCCAANACCCGCGCCGCGGCGGCCGCGGCCANCATNTTNTGGACGTTGAACGCCCCNGGCAGCGGCGCGCGCACCGCCAGCGGCTCCGCCNCGNCCAGGCGCAGCGTCAGCGCCGTCTCGTANGGNCCATACTCNATATCGGNCGCGCTAANNAACANCGAANTCGNTCCCCTTCTCCCTTTCTCCCCTGCTCCCCTTCAAG
>JAACJX010000513.1 GCA_014237545.1 Ardenticatenia bacterium
AAAACCTTACTTTCTCTCCCCCTATCCAATTCGCCCAGTACACGCCCCTAACTCGGCAGGTAATTTAAGTGTAGCAGCACCCGAAAAAATAATGGTTGGAAATGCATTTGGCTTGCTGTTGCCAAGCGGCAATGGGTACGTTGCTTACTGGATTGATCAAGATGTATTGTACATTCTTGCGGTTGAAGATTCAACTGACAAAGAAACTATGACAGGGCTTTTCAGTAGTCGACATTAGCCATGAAGTTGAGCGGCAATCTTCACGTTGAATATTCTTCTGGCCGAAGCAAGGTTCGAATAACCCAGCTTGTGCGATAGACCAATGATAAAGTTATTGATGGCCGCCACTGCTCTGGCCAGGGTCGGTTGTGAGATGCGGGTAGCATCCTCGCGCAGGGTGACATCACGTCGATAATGCAGTCCGTTCTCAATGCCCCAGTAGTGGCGTATCATTTCCAACAGTTGCTCAGCAGAGGTTGTGCGCGGGTCACAACTCGTCAAGCCATAGACGACTTGAGTAGAGACGTCCCCGGTACGCATCTGTGTGGTGTGGCGTTCCAGTTTGAAGACTTGCCGTACACCAGGCCAATCCAGGTAACCCTCTTCATCGACCACAAGGGTTAAGGTGCGGCGTTCCAGACGTCCGTGCTTCTTGCCTGTTGTCTGGGCGACCGTACAGGGCTGTTCCGGCAGTAGCCAACCAGCGCTCTTCTGGGGCGGCTGAAAGAACTGGGCCACATCGTCCAGAACAGCCGGTTGGTTCTCTTTGAGAAACCAGAGGTAGTGACCCCCCTGGCCCAGAATAGCGGCGGATAGGTCACGCTGGGTCTGCATCGCATCCCCACAAACCACTTTGTTATTCAGGTTAAGGCTCTTAACGACCTCCGGGGCAACAGTGATCTCGTTCTCTTTGCTCCCTACCTCGACCTGCTTGAGGACCAAACCTTCGGTCGGTAAGTAGGCCGCCAGCAAATGGACGCCCTGCGTGCTCCCTTTGGGGATCGTCCCCCGCATTGTCTTGCCGTCGATTGCCATCAGTTGGCTCTCCTGGCCGCCATAGGTCTCATGCAGATACCGAGTCAGCGTCCTTTCCAACTCCTCCACCGACACTATCTCCTGCAATATCCAACGTATGCTGTTGAGGCAGGGCATGCGGTGGTGCCTACAGTCGAAAAGCGCCACCAACGCGTCACAACGGAGTCGTATCCATTCGGCTATACCTGATGGCTTATCCTCGCCGGCCAGTTTGGCCAGAATCACCACCGTTAAGACCAGACCCAGGCTATAGATCTTGCCCCGCCGGTCCCGCGTATCGGTCAGCCGATTCAGGTAGCTCATCAAATCGTCCACATCCAATGCAATCGCTTCTGACGTACCGGCCTCAAGTATGATATGCTTCAAGGGTCACCTCTTCTGGTTTTTGGCTTTCGCAAATTCCATCTTACCAGAATGAGGTGATTCCTTTTATCTTTTCTCTACTACTGAAAAACCCTGGGCCCACTTCCCCTGGAGTTGACGGGCTAACCCCCCGCGTGACAAGACCGGGCGCATCGTGACTGAACGCTCTTCGTCCAACTCAAACTCCAATTGCATCCCCGGCTCCAACTGCAATTCGCGCACAATAGCCGCAGGGATGGTGATCTG
>JAACJX010000255.1 GCA_014237545.1 Ardenticatenia bacterium
AAAAGAAAAGCGCCCCCATCCCCGGCCGCGCGTTGGCAATCACCGGCGCAGCCAACCACAGATAGATGCTGGAGAGGATGGAGATGATGGGGTGATAGACGCGCAACCGGACGAGGAAGTGCGCTGTCGCCTCAAAATTGGCAGCGATACCCTCGCGCAGCTCGCCTTTGGGGAATAATGTGTCGCCCAGCGCCGTGATGGCCCCACTAACGCCGATGATGAGCAGCAGCATGATGGCGATGGCGATGAGCCGGCCGGCGCGCCCCGATCCGCGCAACTGCAAGCGAAAATCGCCCCTGGCTCCGGCCCACCAGGCAGTCAGGGCCACGGCCCCCAGTAGCAGGAAGGTATTGACGAGATGAACAGCCATTGAAACGGCCCGCGCCACGGACTCGTTGTCGGCCACCCACTCGAACAGGACCAAGCCAGCCCCAACCAGACCTTCGGTGATGATGAATATCGTGGAGTAGACCGATGCCCTACGCACGATGTGGCCCTTCGGAAATAGGCGGAAGGCCCAAAATAGCATGCCCAGCACCAAAACGCCGGAAAGAGCGCTGGTGATACGGTGGGTGAACTCGATGATCGTCTCGGTTTGTGGCTCGCGCGGCACAACCACGCCGTTGCACAGTGGCCAGTGACTGCCGCAACCCGCGCCCGATCCGGTGGCCCGGACAAACGCGCCCCAAAGGACAACCAGGATCAGGAACGCCAGAACGAACCACGCGTAGCGCGTGAAGTTATTTTGGTTTTTGAAGAAGGTCTGCATGGCNGTTGATTATAGAATAGTCAGGGTCGGCTGGCGATTCCCCTCATCCAGTTAGGCAGCTCGCCGGTGGGGCTATGAATCGGAAAGGTAGTCGCCGATGGGGTCTTCGTCATCCTCGTTGACGAAAGAGCGGCGCGTCTTGCCGCCCGTCTGCGGGTCATCCACCAGTCCCATCTCGTGCAGGTGCTCCATGAGGCGCGCCGCTCGCGGATAGCCGAGGCGTAGCCGGCGCTGGAGGAAGGATACGGAGAGATTGTCGTGCTTCTTGGCCAGTTCGACGGCCGATTCCAGCAGGCTGTCGGTCTCGTCCAGCAGCGCGTAACGGGCGATGAGCGGTTCCCATGGCGGGGCATCGGGCTGGTGGTCGGGGACCGCGACGTGCCAGTGATTGACGACCCGCTCGATCTCCGTATCGGTCACATAGACGCCCTGCACGCGCTCCGGCGCGCCCGCATCTGGAGACTGGAAGAGCATGTCACCTTTGCCCAGCAGGTGTTCCGCCCCCACAGTGTCGAGAATGACTCGCGAATCAGTGCCCGAAGCTACAGCGAAGGAGAGTCGGGCTGGGAAGTTGGCCTTGATGAGNCCGGTGATGACGTCGGTCGACGGCCGCTGCGTGGCCACGACCAGGTGGATGCCCGTGGCGCGGGCCATTTGCGCCAGGCGGCACAGGTTGCGCTCCACGTCTCCGGGATACATGTGCATCAGATCGGCCAGCTCGTCGATGAAGACGGCGATGTAGGGCAAACGNAGGTGGGCCTTGCTGGCCGCCGAGTGCTTGCGATTGTACGTGCCGATGTTGCGGGCGCTCACGGCCTCGAACAATTCATAGCGGCGGTCCATCTCCGAGGTCAGCCAGCGCAAGACGCCCACGGCGCGGTCGGCGTCCACCTCGACATTGCCGATAAGGTGGGGCAGGCCATTGAACCGCACGAGCTCAACCTTCTTGGGGTCGATCATGACCAGCTTCAACTGTTCAGGGATGTTGTTAAAGACCAGACAGGCGATGAAGGCATTGATGCATACAGACTTGCCGGAACCGGTTGTCCCGGCGATAAGCAGGTGGGGCAGCTTGCCCAGATCGGTCACTACGGGGTCGCCGGCCACATCCCGCCCCAGGCCGACGCTGAGCGGCGAATTGAGTCGAGCGAAAGCCGGTGATTCGAGCAAGCCGCGCAGCCGGACGACGCTCGTCTGTCCATTAGGCACCTCGATGCCGACGACGCTGCGGCCGGGCACGGGTGCCTCAATGCGCAGGCGTTGCACGGCCAGAG
>JAACJX010000452.1 GCA_014237545.1 Ardenticatenia bacterium
AAGTGCAAGCTGGAAGAGGCGGCCGTCAGCCGGTTGTTCACCTGGGAGATCGATTACCCGCCGACCAATAACCCTATCACCGGTACGGTTGACCCGCTGAGCGCCTTCGTGGTCGAGTTGAAGTTCGACGACGAATGGGCCGGGCGAAACGTCGGGATCTATGCCCACGCGCTGCCCGAGAGCCCGGTTCCGCCGGTGGGGTTCGAGTACAAGATCTACCGCACACCGTGGCCGAGTTGCAGCGGCACGCCGGAGAACGTGATGCAAGTCTACAAGATCGTCCCCGGCGAGCGCTACTTCGTCTTATTCGCCAACTGGTGGCCGGACAAGGTCATCCCCTGGAAGATCGGGGTTGAGTAGATCGGAAAGACTCTGGTCGCGCGCGGGACACGCCGCGAGAGTGGAGATGCTTTTGCGACCGGGATATATTTATTGCTAACAGACCACGGACCACAGACGATATGGATCAACTGATACCCTTCGCTGTGGTCTATGGTCCATGGTCTGCTCCGCCTGCCTCTTCTCTCCAATGCCCTATTGAGTTCGGGCCGGCTTAGTGCTATGATGTAAACAGAGGCGATCCGGCGCGCCGGTGCCTCGATCGCCCTGTCCGGACGTTCGGACGCCCCGCAGACGGATTCGCCTCGAATGTGGATGGAGGCCCGCCCCCACCCATTTGGAGGAACATCATGTCTACGGGCTTGCGGACAACGTTCTGGCTCCATGCCATTGTGGCGGCCGTTTTCGGCATCGCCTATCTGTTCTTCCCGTCGTTCGTAACCGATTTCTTCGGCTTCGAAGCGATGGATCCCTTTGTCATGCAACTCTTCGGCGCGGCCACGCTGGGCCTCGGCTTTGCGTCCGTCCTGGCCGCGCTGGCGACCCGCCTGGAACAGGTCGCCATTGTCATCGAGATGGAAGTGGCCTACACCGCTCTGGCGCTCATCGTCTGCCTCTACGCGCTGATCTTTGCCGGCGCGCCGGCGATGGTCTGGCTTGGCGCGGCACTATTCGCCATCTTCTTCATTGGTTTTGGTTTCTACTACCTGCAAACCCGGTCGGTTGTCAGCCCTGACACCGGTCGCCCGGCGCTGCGGTAGGTTAAAGATTGAACGGGCCTAATCATTGCGGGGCGGGCCTCCCCACTTATTGAACGGTTTATCGGGAGCCGGGCCTCCAGCATCAGAAGGCCCGGCTTTTGTATCCCGGTTTACAGGCAGCCTGTGGGCCATGGCATGGTAGGGGTGGTGTGGTCATGGTAGGCTGATAGGAGCGCGAGGAATCAGGCTGTCTCCCGCGCGGAGCCACCTGTTCCCCCATTTCCCATTGGAGCAATCACCATGTTGACCGATACTCTCATCCCCGAAGTTACCCACCCGGACGCCGGCGCTGTGCTCGCCGTGGCGGGTGCGCCGAAGATTCCCGGCCTCGTCTTTCGCCGGTTCCGCGGCCCGGCCGACTACGACCCCATGGCGGCCGTCATCGCCGCCAGCGCCGACGCCGACAATATCGAGCGGGCTGACACGGTCGAGGACATCGCCCTGGCCTATGCCCACCTGACCAACAGCGACCCCTACCGCGACATGATCTTCGCCGAGGTCGGCGGGCAGGTCGCCGGCTATGCGCGCGGCTGGTGGTATGAAGAACTGGACGGCCCCCGCCTCTACGGCCACATCCGCTTCCTCGCGCCGGCCTGGCGCGGGCTGGACATCGACCGGGCCATGCTGCGCTGGATGGAGTCCCGGCTGCGCGAGGTGGCCGCCACTCATCCGGCCGACCGCCCCAAGTTCTTCCAGGTCTTCACCGACCAGAGCGCCGCCGAATGGGTGGCCTTGCTGGAGTCGGAAGGATACGCGCCGGCGCGCTACGGCCTCGAGATGGTGCGGCCGTCGCTCGACGACATCCCCGACTTCCCCCTGCCGGACGGGATTGAGATACGTCCTGTATTGCCGGAGCACTACCGCGCTATCTGGGACGCGGACATGGAGGCCTTTCGCGATCACTGGGGCTTCTCCCCGCCAACCGAGGAGGACTACCAGGGCTGGTTGGCGAACCCGACACTCTTTCAGCCGGAGCTGTGGCAAATCGGCTGGGACGTGGCGACCGACGAAGTGGCCGGGCAGGTGAAGACCTTCATCCACCAGGCCGAGAACGAGAAGTACCACCGCTGCCGCGGCTACACCGAGGGCATCAGCGTCCGGCGGCCCTACCGGCGGCGCGGGCTGGCGCGGGCGCTCATCGCCGCAAGCCTGCGCGCCCAGCGTCAGCGCGGCATGACCGAGTCGGCCCTCGGCGTCGACAGCCAGAACCTGAGCGGCGCGACGCGAGTCTACGAAGATTGCGGCTTCCGCACGGTGAGGCGGACGGCGACCTTCCGCAAGCCGCTGTAGGTAGGTAGGCGCGGTCGGGCCATGAGCCGCGCCGGAGATAGAGATGATCACGTTCGACGCGTTAGAAATACCCGACCGTCCGGCCGTTCCTGGCCTGGTCTTTCGCCGCTTCCGCGGCGAGAGCGACTACGCAGACATGGTTCGCATTGCCAATGACCGCGCCACGGCCAACGGTGACGATTGGGTCGTCACCCTCGAGGAATTGCGCCATGAGTACGCGCACCTGACCAACTGCGACCCGGCTACCGACATGATCATGGCCGAGGTAGACGGCCAGATGGTGGGTTACTGGCGCGGCCGGTGATGGGACGAAGCCGATGGCACAACCATTTACTCCATTCTACACTGGCTACATCCGGCCTCGCGGAATTTGGGCATCGGCCGGGCCGCTCTGCGCTGGATGGAGACCCGGCTGCGCGAAATAGCNGCCGGCCACGACCCATCGCGGCCGAAGTTCTTCCAGGGCTTTGCCACGCAAGGCAACCGCTACCAGGCCGGGCTNCTGGAGGNNGCCGGCTACNGNTCTNNCCGCCACTTCCACCAGATGGTGCGGCCGACGCTCGACGATATCCCTGCCTTCGCCTTGCCTGATGGCCTCGCGTTGCGCCCCGTGTTGCCGGAGCATTACCGCCTCATCTGGGAGGCCGACGTGGAAGCCTTCCGCGACCATTGGGGCTTCGCCGAGCCGGAAGAGGGTGACTATCAGAGGTGGTTGACCAACCAGACCACGTTCCAGCCGGGNTTGTGGCCGGTGGCCTGGGACTCGGCCACGAACGAAATCGCCGGTCAGGTGCAGACCTTCATCGACCACGCCGAGAATGAGCGGTTCGGCCGCCGGCGCGGTTATACGGAAAACATCAGCGTCCGCCGGCCTTATCGCCGCCGCGGGCNGGCGCGGGCGCTCATTACCCTCAGCTTGCGCGCGCAACGCGGCCGCGGCATGACCGAGTCGGCCCTCAACGTCGACAGCGAGAGCCTAACCGGCGCGACACGAGTCTATGAGGACTGCGGCTTCATCGTCGACCAGACGGGAACGCTATACCGCAAGCCGTTGTAAGGCGTAAGTCGTTCAGCCATCTAAAAACCGAGTTTCTTCCGAGAAACTCGGTTTTTNATTTACTCCCCTTGCCCCGGCCGCCTTTCGNTGCTAACCTCANTNNCGAGACAGGAGCCGCCCGATGAAATTACGATATGCACTGCTCTCCGGCGCNNTGGCNGCGGGAGCGTCAACATTGGCCTTNGGCATCTTTCCATCCAAAAGCCGGCTGGTCCTGACCTCGTCCGGCGTCCATTTCCCCACCGTCTCCGGCTTCAANCTGGAACGGCAGGNGTTCGTGCTGCCGCGCGACNTCGCCGGGGAGCTGAACGTNCTNTTCGTGCCNTTNCTGCGGCGGCAGCAGGAGGACGTNGATTCGTGGGTGCCGTTCNTCTCCGGCCTGGAGGCCGACACGCCGGGCCTGGCCTACTACGANCTGCCGACCATNTACGAGATGTCNTCCCTGTCGCGGATGTTCCTCAACGAGGGCATGCGCGCCGGCANCCCCAACGCCAANTCGCGCCNGCGGACGATCACCCTCTACCTCGACCGGGCCAAATTCATGCGCGCCACAGGCATCCCCGACNAGCGGCAGNTCCACATCCTGCTGGTNGACCGCGACGGCCAAATCCTGTGGCGCGAGACCGGCCGCTTCGACGACGACAAGGGACAGGCGCTGGCCGCGGCCGTTGCCCGATTCCACCCCACGTCACCCCAAACCCCGGCAATGTGAGATACTACAACCCTATGGACTTTTTCAACGTTATCAATAACCACCGCTCGATTCGCAAGTACAAGCCCGACCCCGTCCCCGACGAGCTGCTGGCGCAGGCGCTGGAGGCCGGGCTGCGCGCCTCGTCGTCGGGCAACATGCAGACCTACTCCATCATCGTCACCCGCGACCGGGCGCTGCGCGAGGCGCTCTACGAACCCCACATGGAACAGAGCATGGTCCTCGACGCGCCGGTGCTGCTGACCTTCTGCGCCGANTTNCGCCGCATGCGCCACTGGNTGCGCCTCAACGACGCGCCGGACAACTTCGACAANTTCATGAGCTTCATGATCGCCGCCATCGATGCCACGCTGGCCTCGCAAAACGTGGCCCTGGCAGCCGAGGCGCTGGGGCTGGGCATCTGCTATATGGGCAGCACATTAGCCAACTGCGANCAGATCGGCNGCATCCTGGAACTGCCGCCGGGCGTCTTCCCCGTCGNCGGCTTCTCCCTCGGCTGGCCCGACGAAGACCCCGCGCCTCGCGACCGGCTGCCNCTGGGTGGCCTCGTCCACCACGAGACCTACCGCGACTACCGCGACGAGGACATCCGCGAGATCTATAGCGAGCGCAACCGCAAAGGCTGGGAGCGCTACATGAGCTTCCCCGAGCTGCGGCGGCGCATCGAGGGCTCGGGCGTCCAGAACCTGGCCCAGATCTACACGGTGCTCAAGTACACCCGCGAGTCCCACACCGAGTTCTCGCGGACGGTGCTGGACTACTTGCGGGTGCAGGGATTCATGGAGAATGGTGAAGAGGAGAGGGAAACCGCCGATTTCGCCGATTGAAGAAATGGTAGGGGCGGACCTGCGTGTCTGCCCTCATCCGGCTTTACTGGCTGTCTGCCCTATTCCGGCAGGGCACACACTCAAGAAGGGCAGACACATAGGTCTGCCGCAATACGTGTTAAACCCGCAAGCCAATATCAAACACGGCCGCGAACCCCCCGCCGCTCTCCACCACGTCCAGCGTCAGCAGATCCCCGCCGCGGCCCCAGATGCCGTCGCTGTCGTTGCGGGTGTCTCGGTCGCCGTGGCTCCGATAAGGCTCCTGGGCGTGGACCTTGTCGGTCAGGGCGTCGTCGAAATATAGCTGCGAGGTGAATTCGTAGTTCCGGCCATCCACCTCGGCGCGGATCTTGAAATGGATGTGGACGGTGCGGCCGGAGTACCAGCCGGGATAGATCGTCGTGAAAGACGCCATGCCGTTGCTATCGGTCACCTGGTAGCCGCGCAGGAACGTTTGCCCCACGGTGCTGCCAAAGTTGCGGTCGTTGACGCCGGAGTAGACGCCGCCGGCGTCGCAATGCCAGATATCAACCATCGCGCCGGGCAGAGGCGTGCAGCTCGTGTCGCCGACGCGGGCTACGAGGAACGTCAGCGCCAGCGGCGCGCCGGGCCGCACCGTCCCGTCCGAATCGCTGCGGATGTCGCTGCGGTTCAATTCCGTGTCCACGAAGTACGGCCCNNCNGTCTGCNCCGGCCGCACGACGCAGGCGGGCACGGGAACGGTCGCGACGGCGGCCGCCTCCGTGGCCGGGGTGGGGGCGGTCGTCGCGGGGTCATTTGCCGGCGTCGGGGCCGCGGCTCCGGGGCCGGACAACGNGGTCGTCGCCGTAGCTCGGGCANTGGGCGTCGCCGCGCTGCCTGGGCTCGAGGTTGCCGTGCCCGGCAGGCGCGGAGCGCACCCCGCGGCCGTCGCCGCGCCCAGCGCCGCCAGCAGCTTCAACATCTCGCGTCGGGTCAGCAAGCGGCCGACGGGTTCATCGTCGTTGTCCATGCGTTACCACCTCCAGAGGATTGGCGGAATTTAGCGCAAACCTCGTGAGGCGCAAGACCCGTTAATCATTGATTGAGTTAGCGATCAATTCCCTCAGCCCCACACCCACAGCAACAACGGCACCGCCACCAGCAGCAGCAGGATCTGCACCGGCAGGCCCAGCTTCCAATAGTCGCCGAAGTGGTAGCCGCCCGGCCCCATGACCAGCGTGTTCGACTGGTGGCCGATGGGCGTCAGGAAGGCGCACGACGAGCCGATGGCNACNGCCATCAGGAACGCGTCGACCGGCCCGCCGATCCCCTGNGCCACGCCGACGGCGATGGGGGCCATCAGCACGGCCGTGGCCGCGTTGTTGACAATGTCGGAGAGCGTCATCGTGATGATCAGTAGCAGGCCAAGCGTGGCCCATACCGGCAGCTGGTTGCCGACGCCGGTGATGAGGCCGGCGATGGTGGCCGCGCCGCCCGTCGCCTCCAGCGCGATNCCCACCGGGATCATCGCCCCCAGCAGGACGATGATCGGCCATTCGACCGCGTCATAGGCCTCGCGCAGGGTGAGCATGCCGGTCAGCACCATCAGGACGGCCGCGGTCATGAACGCCACNTCCACCNGCAGCAGTTGCAGGGCCGTGGCGGCGATGGCCGCGGCGAAGATCAGCCCCGTCGTCACCAGCCGCCGGGGAATGCCCAGCCGCANGGCGCGGTAGGCCAGGGGCAAGACGCCCATCTCGCGCAGGGTGTCGGTTACGTTGCGCCCCTTGATCTGCATCAGCAGGATGTCGCCGTGGCGAAACACGACATTGCCCAGGCGCTGCGACAGGCGCTCGCCCTCGCGGGCCACGGCNAGCAGGTTAACGCCGTAGCGCCAGCGCATATTCAGTTCGCGGGCCGTCGTGCCCACNAGNGGTGAGTTCGCCCCCACGACCACTTCCTGCAAGGAGACATCCTCCGACGACAGCAGCTCCTTGCCCAAATCGGGGTTGGCCTCCAGGTTCGCGCCGGTCGCCTCCAGGAACTGTTGCAGGTTGGTCGAATTCATCTCTACCAACAGCACGTCCCCGGCCTCCAGCGTTTCGAGCGGCGACGGCGCGGCCTCGCGTTCCTTNTTGCGGACGAGACCGGCCACCAGCACGTCGATCCCGGTGGCGGAGACGGCGCTGAGCGGTTGCCCGACGAGACTCGATGTGGCCGGCAACCGCACTTCCATCAGGTACTCCTCGATGTGAAACAGGTCTTCGGCCGCCGATTGCCCCGCACGGTTCGGGAGCAAGTGCCGCGCCAGCAAGACGATCAGCGTGCCGNAGGCAAGGGCGATCCCGATGCCGACCGGCGTGAAATCGAAGAAGTTGTAGGGCGCGCCTAGCGCTTCGGCGCGGAAGGTGGAGATGATGATGTTCGGCGGCGTGCCGATAAGTGTCGTCATGCCCCCCAGCAGCGAGCCGAAGGCCAGCGGCATGAGCAGTTGCGAGGGGGAATAGTTCGACTGGCGAGCCACGCGCACGGCTACGGGCATGAGCAAGGCCAGCGCGCCGACGTTATTCATGAACGCCGAAGCGATGGTGACGAAGCCGAGCAGGATGGTCAGGTGAACGACCGGCCGATTGCCGGTCGCCATCACCCAGCGCCCCATCACGTCAGCGATGCCCGCGTTGGTCAGCGCGCGGCTGACGATGAGCACCGCGGCNACNGTGATGACCGCCGGGTGGCCGAAGCCGCTGAAGATCGACTCGGGCGGCAGCAGCCCGGTGAGAGCTACGGCCAGTAGGGCAAGCAAAGCGACAATGTCATAACGGTAGCGGCCCCAGATGAACAGAATGAGGGTGATAAAGAGGATGAGGAAGATGATGACTTGATCGACCATAGAAACGCGCTGCCCCCTGTAGTTGGTTTTAAAAAAGGATAGCCGCAAACCGGGATGACGCAAGAAAGGGGGCGCTTTCCGGAAGAACAATCCGCAGATTACGCAGATTTATATCGGCATAAATCCGCGAGAATCGGTGTCGTCCGCGTACTATTCCTCTCCCTCATCGCCCCACGAACAGAGACGGCAAGAAGACGACGTGCCGGCCGCCCGGCGGCTGCGTGGGCGTGTGAGTGATCGTCGCCGTGGGCGTGGGCGATGGCCGCGTGCCGGTCGGCGTCACGCTTGGCGTCAGGGTAGTCGTGGGCGTCGTTGTCGGCGGGCGCGTGCCGGTCGGAGTGCTGGTGGCGACGAGTGTAGGAGTGGCCGTGGCGGTGGGGGTGTTGGTCGGCNGGGGCGTGCGGGTGGGCGTGGCCGTCGCCGTCATCGTGGGCGTCGGGGTGGGCGTGGCCGTCGGCGGCGGCGGGACGGGCAGCGGCCCCACGCGCACGTCCCGAAACGCGGCCGTCACGTAGCGGCCCGGCTCGTTCGACGTGGCCGCCAGCCCATAGAGATAATTCTTGTTCAGTTCGGCCATCGCCCGCGACGGGCCGAGCGCCTCGTAATAGATACCATCCGTGGAGTAGTAGGCCGAGATGGCGCTGCCCGACTTCACCAGCCGCAGCCAGAGCGGCAGGCCGGGTCCCTCGGGTCCGTTCTCGCTGGCGGTCGTGCCGCCGGCCGTCGTCCGGTACTTGAGCTTGATGGCGCGGTCCGGCCCGGTCACGTGGATGGTAAACTCCGGCGCGTTGGCGGCCGTGGAGCCGCGAATCATCAGCCCGGCCTTGGCCGCGCGAATGCCGTCCGGCTCCCAGCTGTCGAGCCGCACCCGCAGGTCCAGGTCGCCGCGGCCCGGCAGATAGTGGTAGAGGAAGCTGTCGGCCGTCTTGTAGATGTCGCCGCCGGTGGCCCGCAGCGTCACCTCGTCTCGCGTTTCCGCAGCCGTGCCGTCCGCGCCGCTGCCGATGGATGCCACCGTCCACGGTGTCGCCGCCAGCTCGTCGAAGGTGGCTTGCGCGGTCTGTCCGGCGTTGTTCGAGGTCACCGCCATGCCATAGAGATACNTCTCGGGGAAGCCGGCCAGCGCCCGCGGCGGCCCGACCTGCGTCCACTTTTGCCCGTCGGCCGAATAGAACGCGGCAAACGCGCGTCCGGTCTTGATGATCTTCAGCCAAGCCGGCAGCCTGGTCGTCCCCGGCAGGTCGGCTGTGGACGTCTCCTCGCCGGCGGCATCGCGCCACTTCAGTTTGACGGTATTGCCCGGCCCGGTGAGGTGGACGGTGAAGTGGGGCGCGTCGGCGTCGAGCGAGGCGCGCATCATCAGCCCCGCCTTGGCCGTATTGCTGCCCGC
>JAACJX010000453.1 GCA_014237545.1 Ardenticatenia bacterium
AGCCGTGCTCGTCCATCGCCACCTGACCTACCAGGAACTTGCTGTTGGGATAATGGCCGATAAAGATGAACACACCGTCGGTCGGCATCTCCTTCTCTTCTTCCGTCTCCACGTTACGCAGTTTGACGCTCTGGACAACTCCGTTGCCAAGGATCTCCTCGATGACGCTGTTCCAGACGAAATCGATCTTTTCATTGGCGAAGGCGCGCTTCTGCAGTGTGGGCCCGGCGCGCAATTCGTCGCGGCGATGAATGACCGTCACCTTGTCGGCGAACTTGGTCAGGAAGATGCTCTCCTCCATCGCGCTGTCGCCGCCGCCGACGACGACCACATCCTTGCCCCGGAAGAAGAAGCCGTCACACGTGCCGCAATAGCTGACGCCACGGCCGGTAAATTCGGTTTCGCCGGGCACTTCGAGGTGCTTCGGCGACGCCCCGGCGGTCACGATGACGGCATCGGCCGAGTAGGTCTCGCCGTGGGTCTTGACGGTAAACGGCGGGCCGCTGCGGAAGTCGACCTCGGTCACTTCGTCATAGACCAGGCGCGCCCCGAAGTGCTCCGCCTGCTTCTGCATGATCTCCACCATCTGCGGGCCGGTGGGCGTGGCCTCGGGATTGTAAAGCCCCGGGTAGTTCTCGACCTCGCTGGTGAGCGAGATCTGGCCGCCCAACTGGATACCGGTGATGACGACGGGCTTCAGCAGCGCCCGCGCTGTATAAATTGCGGCTGACAGTCCGGCCGGGCCGGAGCCTATGATAACGACTCTTTCCTTTTGCATACCTCTTCTCGTTCCGTTCAGCGGTCGGGTGGTGCTCCCCCGCATGATTTAAAATAATCATAGCACCTGGCGGGGTGCTATCTATTCATTCTGACGTCGTGTTGGGTAAGGTTCTTACCCAGCAGACCGACCAATGGCTCACCAGGCGCTTCGACCGGTCGCGGCGCGATTGGCCGGAAAGGGTGGGCCAGCCTGGGCAATACGTCGGCCACGTCGGCGCGGATGATGACGTCGGCCCGGCTGTCGAGATGGGTCTCCAGGTAGTTGATGATGATGAGCCGGGCGCCATGTTCCAACGCCAGTTCGGGCAGGTCCCCCGCGGGGGCCACCTCCAGCGACGAACCGGCGACGAGCATCACGTCGGCGGCTCGGGCGGCCGCCTGGGCCGCTTTCATCGTCTTCCACGGCAGCAACTCGCCGAACAGCACGACGTTGGGCTTCATAATGTGGTGGCAGCGGCGGCAACGCGGAACCTTGCCGGTGGCCATAAAATCATCCAGAAACGGCTCGGCCGGCAGNACGTGGTGGCAGGCCGGGCAGACCACCTCGCGCAGGTGGCCGTGCACCTCCAGNACNTTGTTCGAGCCGGCCCGGCNGTGGAGCAGGTCGATGTTNTGGGTGATGACCGCCTGTAGCCGGCCGGCCGATTCCATCTGGGCCAGGGCGATNTGGGCNGNGTTGGGTTGGGACGCGCGAATTACCTCGAGCAACGGCCGGAGCCAGTCGTAGAACACCTGGGGCTGGTGGCGAAAGCCGTAGATGCTGGCCACCTCCATCATGTCGGCCGCCGTTTCCCACAGGCCGGATTTGGGGCTGCGATAGTCGGGGATGCCCGAGGGTGTGGAGATGCCCGCGCCGGTCAGCGCGACGGNATGGCGNGCCTCGCCGAGTAAGGCNATTGCCTGGTCAATGAGGGACTGGGTCTTCATCGGTGCCATNTTCNCCCGCGGCGCNTCAGACCGGCGGCCACGGGTAGTGNCGCCCGGCCCCCGGTTGGGGGAAGGCAGATCGACTGATTAGCCGGTCGAGACGGCGCTGCAACGCCTCGATTTCGGCCGGCGACAGCAGCTTGCCCAGCTCGATCACCAATTCGCCCGCCGGGTCGCTCAATTTCTCGCGAAAGGCCTCCATATCCCGCTTCAGAGCGGCCGGGATGGGCGCGCCGCCGAATTCCCAGATCACCGTGCGCAGCTTGGGATCAACGTGAAAGCAGATGCCGTGATCAATCCCCCACAGGCGCTCGATCTCGNNGGCCTCNTCGCTCTCCTGAATCAGCACGTGGCCGGCCTTGCGATCGGCNTTGTTGATCAAAATGTCGAGGAGGGCCATCTTCTGCAATTGCGGCCGCAGTGTCTCGTCGCCTTCGATGGTGAAGTAGTGGCGGTTCGGGTCGTGGTCGATGAAGAGCTGCACCGACCCCGGCCCATGCTGACCATCGCGCAGGACCGTCGGCGGGACGACGTGCCAGTCGATGGCCTCGCTGACGACGAAGGCGGCCCGCTCGCGCAGGCAAAGCGTGCCTTGTGGAAAATCCCACAGCGGCCGCTCGCCGCGCTCTGGTTTATAGACGGCTCCCAGTTCGATCGGTCC
>JAACJX010000665.1 GCA_014237545.1 Ardenticatenia bacterium
GCCGTGGAGGTGTTTCTGGCGGCGCAGGCGGGAGAGGTGTCCAAGTCCACAAGAACCTGGTACGGCCGGTGCTTGTCATCGTTTGCCGCCTTTGCCGGGTCGATCGCGCTGGAAGACGTATCGCCGGCGCTGATTCGAGGGTACCGGGCGCACCTCGTCGACCGCGAGCTGAGCAACCACTCCATTCACGGCCACCAGCGCGCCATCCGGCGGCTCTTTTCCTGGCTGTTGGAAGAGGGCCTGGTCGAGCGCAACGTCGCACTGGATGTGCCCCTTATCCGTCTCCCACCGCAGGTGCCCAAAGCCCTGACCGATGACGACTTGCTGCGCCTGTTGGCGCGATGGCCCCATGAGGACGTGCGCGACCGGGCGATTATCCTGCTGCTGGCTGATACCGGCTGCCGGGTCGGCGGGTTGTGCTCGTTGACGCTGGATGCGCTGGATCTGCCCAACCGGGCCGCGGTGGTGGTCGAGAAAGGGCAGAGAGGGCGGCGGGTCTACTTCACGGAAAAGACGGCCGAGACGTTGGGGTTGTACCTGGCGGTGCGGCCGGAAAGTGCTACCCCTGCCCTGTTCCTGTCGAAGAGTGGTGAGGCGCTGACGACCAACGGCGTGCGGCTGATGCTGGAGCGGGTCGGCAAGCGGGCGGGTGTGAAGGGGCGCGTCAACGCCCACTCATTCCGCCATGCCTTTGCGCGGAGCTTCCTGCGCAACGGCGGGAACCTGGCCGCGCTCGGCCGGATCCTGGGGCACTCGCCGGGCTCGCCCATCACGGCTAAATACTACGCGGTATGGGATGACCGGGAGTTGCAGGAGTTCCACGAGCGGTACAGCCCGCTGTCAAATCTAACAACAGATGACAGACAGTCAACCGCTCATCGGAATGCATGAGTTAGACCAATTGTTCTAATAAACGTGTGCCTCTTAATCAATTGGTTAGAGGTTCGAATCCTCTCAGGGTCATAAATAAAAACAANAAGGTCGGTGAACCCACTCACCGGCCTTTTTTATTTTTGGNTCTCTCCNTGCGAAACAGAAAAACTTTTNCGACAAAAGNCTGAAGNNCGCCTTGCGCTCGCCGGCCGNATGGNNTGNCAATCNNCTCATTCNCTCCCNGCAATCATCCGCGCCTCGTCTNTCCGCCCNTGCCGNTTCAGAACCTCAACCAGTAGCGAGCGGGCCTCGNCCAGGCGCGCCCAGCTACCNAGACGCTGCCGGTCTTCGACGGCGGCGATGACCTGCCGCAGCGTGGCCTCGGCCGCGGCGAACTGCCCCCTGGCCAGCAGCACCTCGCCNACCGCCAGGCGACACGCCAGACGCAGATAGCGGTTGCCGGTCGCNTCTGCTATCGACTCGGCCTGTTCCAANAGNGAAAGGGCCGTGCCGGTCTCCCCCAAGCGGCAGGCAGCCACCCCNTTCAAACGCANCAGNTCGGCCAGNNNNCGNTGNTCNTCCCCCCCGCGCNGTNTATTCAGGGCGCGATCCAGCGCCTCCCGCGCCTCGCGCGGCTTCCCCAANGCCAGCAGCCTCTCNCCCAGATGGCCAAAAGCAAAGCCCGCCTCCTCCCTCTGCCCACGCGCATCCCATGCCTCGCCCAAAGCGCGCATCTCCTCCAGCGCCGCTTGTTGTCCGGCCGCTTCCGGAGCAATTTGAGCCAACACCGACAACGCGCGCGCCACCCGCCGTGGCGCATCGAGCGCGCGCCCCAACTCCAGCGCTTGCCCGGCCGCCCGGGATGCGGCCTTTCCTTCCCCCATTCGCCCGGCGGCTTCAGCCTGCAAAAGGAGAGCATCGGCCTGCTCTAGATCAGCCCCCGTCAGTCGGGCCAGCCGCTCCGCCTCCGTGGCGTCGGCCGTCGCCTGGCGGGCGTCGCCCATCTCCAAGGCCACCGCCGCCAAAGAATTGCCGGCCCGTGCCTGGGCCAGGATATTGCCATCCAGTTCCGCGCTGTCGTACAACTCGCCATAGATCGCGCGGGCCTCAACCAGCCGGCCGCGNTGACGCAATANGCTCCCCAATCGCTCCAGCGCTTCGAGCCGCNCGTCGAGGTGCTGCGGCAGGTTTCTCAATAATTCCAGCGCCNGCCGGTGGAAGTCAATNGCGGCGGTCAGTTTAAATTGGGNNGTGGCGCGCGCGGCGGCTTGTTCGTACATNCGGGCNGCTTCCGCCGGGCGGCCGGCCTGCTCGTAATGCTNGGCGATGGGCGCGGCGTAATCCTCCGTCCGCTCGCCCATCTGCGACTCCAGCCANCGCACCGCTTGCANGTGATAGNCNGGCCGGTCGCGCANCAGAACGCTTTCATAGGCGACCTCGCGCAACATCGCGTGGCGGAACAGATAGCTCTGGCTTCCGGCAAAAGCGGCCGACGTCGAACGCGCGATCATGTCGCGACGCTCCAGCGATTTGAGCGCGGCCGCAATCTGGTGCTCCGTATAGGGGAAACGCGCTGCCCGGTTCAGCAGTTGAACCGCGCCCGCCCAAAATTCGTCACCGATCACGGCCGCCTGCTGCAAAGTCACCCGCTCCATCTCCGGCAATCGGTCGAGGCGCGCCTGTAACACGCCCGTCAGCGTGCCCGGCACGCGCAGGCGCGTGAGCTCGCGGGGGCGGAAGTACCAATCGTCCTGCCCGNCGACGATGACGCCATCCTCGATCAGCACCCGCACAAGCTCCTCGACGTAGTAAGGATTGCCGGCCGCCGAGCGCACGATAAGCTCCGTCAAGTTGGATGGCACGTGGGGCAGCTTGCGCAAGATGCTCTGAACCAGGTCGCGGCTGCCGGCTTCGTCCAGCGGTCGCACCGGCAGAAACACCGCGCCGCCGGGCTTTTCNCCGGGCCAGCGCGGCCGCCGCTCCAGCAGGGTTGGCCGGGCCAGGCACAGCATCAGCAACGGCCGGTCAACCGCGACCGAAGCCACACGCTCCAGCAGGGCCAGCGAATCCTCATCCGCCCAATGGATATCTTCCAGGAACATGAGCGCCACCGGCGCGCGACGGACAGCCGCGTCTAAGTACTCGAGTATCGCTTCGACTGACTGCTCCTTAACGGCGGCAATCTGTTCCTGTTCCCAAGCCTCCGGACGCCCGGCGGCCGCGCCCATCCCGACGAGCTGCCCGATGGCCCGTGCCCGCCCGCGCAGGCGAGATTTGTCCGTCGCGCCTGAGTCCTGGCCAAAAACAGTAGACAGACTCTTCGTCAGTTTTTCTTCGATTCGCCGCGCGGTATCACCTTCCTCGATGCCGAATTGCCGGGTCAGCAAGTCCTTTACCAGGCTAAAAGGGACGCCTATCAAACGTTGGTCGGTGCGCGCCTGGAAAACAAGAGGCGTGAACGGGAAATCCTCCAGACGGCGGTGAAGTTCTCGCATCAGGCGGGACTTGCCGACGCCGGCATCGCCGATGAGCGTGACAAGGCCCCCTTGCCCATCGCGGGCGGCACGATCCACTAATGACCGCAGTGTCGCCATCTCCGCTTCCCGCCCGACCATCGGCACGTGGACGCCCTCCACACCCTCCGATGCCGGGAAAAACAGGCGCGGCAAGTCCCCCATGACTTGGTAAACCGTCACCGGCGTCTGGCGCCCCTTGATCGATACCTCGCCCAGCGGCTCCACCCGGAATAAGTTCTGGATCAAACGGTATGTTTCCTGGGAGATGTAGATCCCCGACTCGCCGGCCGCTTCCCTCAGGCGACTGGCGACATTGACGGCGTCGCCGATGGCGGTCTGGCCAAGATCAGATCCCACCGACCCCAGGATAACCTGGCCGGTGTTGATGCCTATCCGCACGACCGCTCGCTTGGGGTTTAGCGCAGCCGGGTTGTCGAGCGTCTGCTTTTCCAGGAACTCTTCAACCAGCTCGCGCAGAGCCATCGCGCAGCGCACGGCGCGCTCGGGGTCGTTCTCCCGCGCCACTGGCGCGCCGAAGATACCCATGGTGACGTCGCCCATGTGCTTGTCGACGAGGCCNCCATGGNTGAGGATCGTCTCATCAAGCTGCTGCCAGAGCAGGTCGATCTGCTGTAGCCGGGCCGTGTTGCGGGTGGCGCCGGGCAGTCGGGTCAAGCCTTCGATGGCGGCGAAGAGAATAGTCGCCTGTTTGCGCTGTTCCACCACGACCGCGGCCGCCCGCGCCGGTGGCGGCTCCTCCTCCGGCAGATCCGCCAGGCGATCCTGCAGCACGTCCAGGACCGTGGCGATGGTGGCCTCGCCGAAAACCTTACCCTGCGCGGAGAGCTGGGCAATGGCCTCTTGAATCTGCGCCCGACTGAGAGAAACCATGCGTTAGATTGCTCCCACCGGCATCCCGGCCCGCTGGCGCCACGATTCGGCCAACGCTTGCTCTCCGGCGTCCGCCAAATGGCCGGCGATCATCGCGTCGATGGAGTACCACGCCCCCAGGCGGGTATTACTGTGATTGGCGATGAGCCAATTGGCCGCGCTCAGATGTAAAGAGCGACGTTCCTCCGGCGGCACCGAGGCGTAGGCGGCGTCGCGCACCGAGTCACGCCGGAAGGCGTAGGCCTGAGACGCCGCAAAGCTATAGACGTCATCGGCGGCCAGATACCCCTTCATTTCCAGGCTCAACAACGCTGCTTCGACTCCCGCCGCGCCCATCTCTTGCTCCGGCAGCAATTCAACCAGGGCTGTGTCCCAGCACAGCGGCCCGAAAATCGCCGCGTATTGCAGGACCTTGCGCTCGGCTTGCGGCAGGTTGGCCAGTTGCGCCTCGATAAGGCGCGGCAACCCGAGGGGCAAAGGGGCATTCTCGACCTGATCCATATCCACTTGCCAGCGCTCGCCGGATGATATGACCTTGCGTTCGATCAGCAGGCGGACCATCGTTTCAATGTAGAGTGGGTTGCCGCCTGACTCTGCCACGACAAGATCCATCAGACGCATGGGCAGGGGTGACAGTAGATTCAGGATCTCGCTGACCATCAGGCGGCTGTCGACGGCCGACAGGACGGGCACGTCCAGCCGCTCCATGGGCCAGAACATGTCGTCNTGCCGCTGGAGCCAGGGAAGCGTCCGGTGCGGGTCAACCTCTTCCGTGGTCGTGGCCAGGCCCAGGAACAGGACACCCCCCGCCTTCCCCTCGCGCACCAGATGATCGACAAGTTCCAGCGATTGCCGGTCGGCGCGGTTGATCCCCTCCAGGACGATGATGGCCGGCCCCCGGTCGCTCATCGCCCGCAACAGCCGCGCCATGAAGGCCTGCACTTCTTCAACAGCCACGGCCGCCGCCACCCTAGGGTCGAGCAATTGCTCGAGAAGAGAGAGAGCGTTGGCGTGCNCGCTNGTCGGCCGGGGCGGGTCTCCNGCCGGGGCAATGATTTCCGCCAACCCCCGCCCNAGGCGATGGCGAATCAGATGGGGGCTGTGCTGCGGGCGAATCGAAAAGCGCCGCAGCAAAAAGTCCCTCACGAGGGCGAAGGGAGAATCGGGAAACGCTCCCTGAGTGCCAGCGCGCAAGATCGTCAGGGAACTACTCAGCAAGCGAGCCTGCTTCTCAAACTCATGGACCAGGCGCGACTTTCCCGCGCCGGGGCGCCCCACCAGCGTCACCAGGTGGGGCGTGTGGCTGTCCGTCGCGGTCTGCAATGACAGTTGCAGCCGGTCCAGCAGCTCGGTTCGGCCGACGAGAGGCGTCACCCGCCCCGCGACCTTGCCGGGCAGATAGTCGGTCGTCATCGGCCGTTCNGCCTTCACCAGGTATATCTCGTCGCTGTCCGGCAAGGGAGCGGGAGGCGGAGAGAACAGAAAGCGGCCACGCGCCTGCCGCTCCACGACACCGGACGCGAGCACGTGGCCGGTGGGTGACATCTTCTCAAGCCGGCGCGCCTCGGCAATGGTCTCGCCGACGGCCGTGGCACGACCGGGAGTCGTG
>JAACJX010000485.1 GCA_014237545.1 Ardenticatenia bacterium
GCCACGGCCACCTTCCGCGGCCCATTCGACAACCCCCACCACTCGTGGAGCTTCTACACGACGATCAACACCTACGCCGAGAAAGTGCAGGCCGTCGATCCGAACAAGAAGCTGTGCGTGACCGAGTTTGGCTGGGCGACCACTGAGGGCTACACCGAATATCCCGAGGGCTTTGGCTTCGCCCAGGACAACACGCTGCAGGACCAGGCTGACTACATCGTCCAGGCCTTCACGCAGATGAACGAGTCCGATGACGTGTGGCTGGCCTTCCTGTTCAACTTCGACTTTGGCAACAAGGGNGGCGGCCCGACGGACGACCCGGTGCCCTACAGCATCGTCGACACGCAGGGCATCCCGCGCCCGGCCTTCGGCGCCGTGGCGGATATGCCGAAGAATCCGTGATCAGGTTACAGNAGGTCAGTAAGACAGTGGGTCAGTAAGACAGTCAAGAGGATTGGCTGNCTGNCCCACTGATTCACTTGNCCTGCTGTCCTACTGATCCACTGGCTNCCANCCCCTCCATGCGCCACTCCATCCTCNTCCTCCTGCTGGCTCTGCTGCTGGCCGGCTGCGCGCCGNCGGGCGAAGAACCNGCGCTCATGGGTGANGAGCCGGTGGTGATGTCGTTNCCCTCGCCCGATTANGGCATCCATGCCTCCCTGTGGTGGAAGCAGGACGCGGCCCTGCGCGATCTGAACCTGGTCAAGCAGATGGGGTTCACCTGGGTCAAGCAAAAGTTCCCCTGGCGCGANATCGAGGGCATCGAGAAGGGNCAATACGACTGGTACCGGCCGGACTTCATCGTCGACGAAGTGGAGAAGGCCGGGCTGAANCTGGTGGTGCGGCTCGACCGGCAGCCGTTCTGGGCCGAGCCGCTGGACAACCAGTGGCAGGAGAACGGCCCGCCCGGCGATCCGGCCGACTTCGCCGACTTTTGCGGCGCGGTGGCCGGGCGCTACCGCGGCCGCATCGGCGCTTACCAGGTGTGGAACGAGCCGAACCTGAACCGCGAGTGGGGCATGCGGCCGCCCGATCCGGTCGCCTACACCGAACTGCTAAAGGCGTGCTACACGGCCATCAAGGCNGCCGACCCCGAAGCCATCGTCATCTCCGCCGGGCTGGCTCCCACCGGGACCGACAGCCNCGAGGCGATGCCCGATGACAAATTCCTCCAGGGCATGTACGACGCCGGCGCGGCCGACTACTTCGACGTGCTGGGCGTCAACGCCCCCGGCTACAAGGCTCCGCCGGAGCTGGACCCGGCCGACGCGCTGGCCGAGGAGTACGGCGGTGGCCGCTGGTTCGCCTTCCGCCACGTCGAGGACATGCGCGCCCTGATGGTGGCTAACGGCGACGGCGACAAGCAGGTCGCCATCCTGGAGATGGGCTGGACGCTGGACGAGGTCAACCCAGACTATGCCTGGCACGCCGTGGACGAGGCGACGCAGGCCGACTACCTGGTGCGCGCCTACCAGTACGCAGCCGAGCACTGGCAGCCGTGGATGGGGTTGATGGTGACGATCTACATCGCCGATTGGGAGTGGTCGCCCGACGACGAGCAGTGGTGGTGGTCGATCGTGTTGCCCGACGGGACGCCGCGCGCGGCGTATGAGGCGTTGAAGGAGATGGAGAAGGAAGTAGCGACGCCGGATGGGTAAGATGGGGGCAGGGGAGAAAGGGAGCAGGGGAGAAGAGGAGCCTAGAGGGCAACTGACGGGCGGCAGCTTGCGCTACGGAGTCTCCGTTCTAAAATCTGTGTAATCTGCGAAATCTGTGGATTTCTTTACTTCGGAGAAGAGCATGACATTTTGGGTTCTCGTGGCGTCTTATTGGGTCCACCTGCTGGCGACGGTCGTCTGGCTGGGGGGGATCGCCTTGATGGCGTTCATCGCCTGGCCGGCCCTGCGCCAGGGCACGCTGACGTCCAACCAGTGGTTCCAGTTGCAGAAGCGTTTCCTGCCGTGGGTCAACGCGGCGCTGGTGCTGCTGCTCATCACCGGTTTCATCCAGATGACCAACGACGAGAACTACAATGGCTTCCTGGCCATNGACGGCGTGTGGGCCTGGGCCATGCTNCTNAANCACATTGCCTACGCCGGCATGGTCGCCCTGACNGCCTANCTNCANTTCAGCCTCTACCCGGCGATGGCGCGTCTGGCGCTGCTGGCCGAGAGCAGCCCGGAGACGGCCGCGGCCGAGCGCGACAAGGCGGCCGCCCGCGAGATCCGCTATCTGCGGCTGAACGTCGTGGCGGCGATGCTGGTGTTGCTGTTTACGGCCATCGCCACGGCCGTGTAAAGCCAGATTCTTATCTCGTGTCTCAGCCCATCCACANCTTCACTGGNTAAGCAACCNGTGTAATGTAGCGCCGGATTCTTATCCGGCTTCTGTAGCGCAATTTGTCAGCTTGCCTCCCCTCCTCTCAACCTGGACAGGTTGACTTACGNCCTNGAACNACACCGGTTAAGAAACCGGTGCCTACAGCGCCGTGAAAACTCCGTTAGTTTTCCGTAAGGAATTTCGTAAGCGAGCCGGCCTACACTATTCCTAGGCAATTAGGACGTTCGCGTCTGCGCGAGCGCCGAGGATAGGAATAGCATGTTTCAGGCACCGGCAAACAAATCAGTTAATACGCTCCCCGCGATCGAAATGCGCCGGATGAACCGCTGGCTCAAGTTTGGCCTGGATTATGCCCTGACCATCCCGACCTTGCTGCTCATCGCCCCGCTGCTGCTGGTCATCTCGCTGCTGATCAAGCTCGACTCGCCCGGCCCGGTCTTCTACCGCCGCCGCGTGGTCGGCCGCAATGGCCGCGAGTTCAACGCCTACAAGTTCCGCACAATGTACATCGACAACAACGACCGGCTGATTGCCGACCGGGATCTGTGGATGGAAGTGCTCAACGGCAGCATCGACAACGACCCGCGCCTGACCCGCGTCGGCCGCTTCCTGCGCCGCTATGGCCTCGACGAACTGCCGCGGCTCTTCAACGTGCTCAACCGCACCATGTCATTAGTCGGCCCGCGCATGATGACCCGCGCCGAGCTGCTCAAGTTCGGCCATCGCATCAGCGGCTACACCAGCGTGCTGCCCGGCATGACCGGCCTGTGGCAGGTCAGCGGCCACAGCCGCCGCATCGATGACCGCGTCGAACTGGAGACNCGCTACGTGCGCGAGTGGTCGATCTTGCTGGACATGCAGATCCTCGTCCAGTCGGTGGTCGTGGCTTTCACGGTTAACGCCTGAGTTCATCTTATTCAGACACGATGATGCTTNCCCCGCCATCCAGCGGGGCTTTTTTGTGGNAATNGCCCTCCATTGGGGCATAATCGGCCCCTATGCTCCACATCGACGGCCGCATGGGCGAAGGCGGCGGGCAGGTCCTGCGCACCAGTCTCAGCCTGTCGGCCCTGACCGGACGACCATTCCGCATCACTCACCTGCGGGCCAACCGCGACAAGCCCGGCTTGCGGCCGCAACACCTGACGGCCGTGCGCGCCGTGGCCCGGCTGTGCGGCGCGGCGCTCGCCGGCGACGCCATCGACTCGCGGACGCTGGAGTTTCGCCCGGCCATGGCGCCGCAGCCCGGCACGTACCACTTCGACGTCAGCGACGCCACACAGGGCGGCTCGGCCGGGGCNATNACGCTGGTCCTCGGCGCGGNGCTGTGGCCGCTGCTGTTCGCCGGCGGCCGCTCCCACGTCACCCTGCGCGGCGGCACCCACGTGCCCATGAGCCCGCCGTGGCACTACGTGGCCCACGTCGCCCGGCCGGCCTTCCGGCGCATGGGCGCGACCTTCACCACCGAACTGGTCGCCTGGGGCTGGTATCCAGTCGGCGGCGGCGTGGTGACGGCTGAGATCGAGCCGGTGCCGCGCCTGACCGCGCCGGCGTTCGCGCACGTGCCCGTCGAGCGCGTCGAGGGCGTGGCCGCGGTCACCAACCTGCCGGCNGACATCCCACAGCGCATGGCCGGCCGGGCGACGAACCTNCTGGCCGCCGCCGGGCGGCCGTCGAAGATAGAGCCGCGGCGCGACAATGGGCCGGGGCCGGGCGCGGGCATCTTCCTGTGGGTGCCGCAGGGTGGCTTCGGGGCGGTCGGCCGCCGGGGGATGCCCTCGGAGAAGGTGGCCGAGGCCGCGGTTGCGGAAACCCTCTCTTTCATGGACAATACCGCGATGGTCGATCGGCATCTGGCCGACCAGTTGCTCTTGCCGCTGGCCCTGGCCCACGGGCAGACCCGCTACACGACCGACCATCTGACGCTCCACACCGTCACCAACGCCGAGCTGTTGCGGCAATGGCTGGACACGCAGATCGTCATCACCGGCGACCTGGGCGGTCCGGCGGAGATCGACGTGACTGGCGCGGGGTTTGACGGCTGAAGGTCGTTAAGAAGAGAGNATCCACANATTTCGCAGATTTCTGGTTCGGAACCCGTGTAGTCGGCCAGANCATTGGCTTGTTTTCCATCAAAGTTGTTATGTTTGAAGTGATATTTTTGGGCACCTCGTCGTCGGCGCCGACCACCACGCGCGGGCTGTCGAGCCATATCATCCTCCACCGCCATTACCGCTTCCTGCTGGATTGCGGCGAGGGCACGCAGCGGCAGATCCTGCGCAGCGGCCTGGGCTTCAAGCGGCTCGACACCGTGCTGCTGACCCACGGCCACCTCGACCACATTCTCGGGCTGGGCGGCCTGACCTCGACGCTGGCCCGTTGGGAGAACCTGGACCACATCGATATCTATGGTGGCCGGGCCACGCTCAACCGCGTCCACGACCTGCTGTTCAAGGTCGTCTTCGCCGGGCACCGGCCGCCGATCGACGTCAGCCTCCATGCCATCCGGCCGGGCGACGTCATCTGCGCCGACGACAAGTTCAGCCTGACCGCCTTCGAGGTGTTCCACCGCGGGCCGGACAATCTGGGCTACCTGTTCGAGGAGCGCCCCCACCGGCCGTTCCTGGCCGAGCGGGCCGACGCGCTGGGCGTGCCCTTCGGGCCGGAGCGGTCGCTGCTGGTGCGCGGCGAGGCGGTGACGCTGGCCGACGGCCGCGTCNTCCNGCCCGACGACGTNCTNGGCCCGGCGCTGCCCGGCACNAAGTACGTCCNCATCGGCGACGTGGGNCGNACGGANANCCTGCNCGACGTGGTGCGCGGGGCCGACGCGGTGGTGATGGAGGCGACCTACACCGAGGAGGAAGGGGAAATGGCGGCCGACTTCGGCCACATGACGGCCGCGCGGGCGGCGACGCTGGCCCGCGACGCCGGCGTGAAGCACCTCATCCTGACCCACCTCAGCCGCCGCTACTCCGAGCGCGAGATCCGCGCCGAGGCCCGGGCCATCTTCCCCAATACCTACGTGGCCCGCGACTTCGATCACTTTCAAATCACGCGGGAGGGGGTGGCGAGGCTTAAGAAAGAGGAAAACGCTTGATTTGAACCGCTTTATCTGACGTGGTTATCTTATAGCCGCCGCTATCCGTTTCGCCTCTATCCCAATCTCTCGCAACATTCCCGTCCGCGAAATGTAAAAGCCACAGACGTATAAACCCGGCGCCAGCTCTTGACCGCTGGCGGCCGGAACGCC
>JAACJX010000129.1 GCA_014237545.1 Ardenticatenia bacterium
CCAGAGACCCCTGTAAGCGCGCCGGGTATACTCCTTTCAGGTAGCCCGCGAAGCGCGGTCCAAATTCCTGCATTTGGATATCACTTCTGGTTTTTCGTCGCCGAAGCAGGGGATCAACTCACCATAACGCTGACCCCTCTCGGCCAGGAGGATCCGGCAATTTATGTGTATGATCCGACTGGTGAAGAACTGACGTATGCCGATGATGGATTTGAGGGGGACGAGGAAATCATCGAAGCGACGGTCACGACAAGCGGGCTGCACGCGGTCAATATCGAAGAGGTATATAGCGACCCGCTGCAATACGATATTATCCTTACCATCGAATAAGCAGGGTGAAAAACAAACGGCCCGTTAGTTGCCTGTTTTTAGGCTGCCACCACATCCCGATTGCGGGCGAGCAACCAGGCGGCAATCAAGCCCAGCGAGAAGGCCAGACCAACCGCGCCGACTAACAGCATATCCCCGGCGGCGAACAACGCCCCCGTGCCCAGGCTGCCCAGCGCGGACGCGGCCGATGACCACGTGTCGCTCATACCCTGGACTCGCGCGCGCTCGCCGGGCGCCAGGCCCATAGCCAGCAACGCGGAACCGGCCACGAAGCAAAAATTCCAGCCCAACCCCAGCAAGAAGAGCGCGACCGACAGACCAGCAACCGACGTGACCACCGGGCTAAGCACGGACGAAATGATCAGCAGGATCGCCCCGCCGACGATGATTCGCGTCGCGCCGAATCGGTCTATGAACCCGCCGGTGGCGAAGGACAAGCCGAACATGCCCAACTGGTGAGCCAGGATGACAAAGGAGATTGAGCCGGTGCCGTGGCCCGAGTGATCCATGTGGAGCGGCGTGATAATCATGATCATCACCATCACCAATTGACCGATCGTCATGGCCGCCATCCCCAGACGAACGTGCCAGGCCTTTAATAGCTGGGAGAGTGGACGCGCCGGCTGGTCGCTCTCACGTCCGGACTGAATCCGCTCGTTGGCATCTACCATACGGCTGATAGTCAAAGGATCGGGACGCAGGAACAGGAACGTGACGATGGCCGACAGGCCGGAGACAATAGCCGCTGCCCAGAACGGGCCGCTTTCCGGCACCAACCCTTTGGCGGCGGCCAGGTTAACGGCCGGCGTAACCAGCAATGGGCCGGCCAGCGCGCCAATTGTCCCGGCGAACACGATCCAGCCCAGCACCTTGGCCCGCCGCTCGAGTGGGCTCACCTCGGCCGCAGCATAGCGCGACAAATCGGCCGCGCCACGGGCCACGCCGGCCAGGCCCGCGCCGAGAGAGAAGACCCAGAAAAGCCCGGCGCCAATCGCCCACGCGCTCAATGCCGTTCCAATGAGGCCGACCGTCAGACCGAGCGTGAGCCCCACGCGCCGCCCCGCGCGTCCCATCAGCCAGCCCAGAGGATAGGCGGCCGCGGCGCGGAACAACAGCCCCATCGTGCTAGGGATGCCGGCCGCGCTCTCGCTGCCGCTCAGGTCGGCGGCGATGATGGGCATGAGCGTGAAGTAAGCTACCTGAGCCGCGGCCACCAGGCTGGAGACGGCGAATATGACCCCGACCAGGCGATTGCGAGTAGCGGGCTTGATTTCTTGAAGCATCCGGTGATTCTGATTCGACGGCCCGATTTCTGCAAATCAAAGAGGCGGGGCGAAATCCGGCGCCGCTAATCGGAATCAAAGACGCAGGTGCTATTCTCAGCCTAATCATGGAAGAATCGCTCCGCCTCATCATCCTTTCCGAGGATCCGCTGACCCGGGCAGGACTGTCATCTCTTCTGGCCTCCGGCGCGGACACGTTGGTCCTGGCTCAAGGGAGTGGGGAGCTGCTGACCGCCGCCGCGGGGGGTGAGATTGACGCGACCGCCGACCTGATCGTCTGGGACATGGGCTGGCATGCCGGGGAACCGGACGACGAGCCGCTGGATCAGGGTATCCCGGTACTTGCCCTGGCCCCTCACCTGACGGCGGCGACTATGGCGTGGCGCATGGGATGCCGGGCCGTCCTGGCGCGACAGGCGAGCGAGGAACAACTGGTGACAGCCGTGGCCGCCGCCGGCAACGGCTTGCTCGTCTTTTCGCCCTCCCTGGCCGAAGCCCTGGTCAAAGGGGCAGCAGGATCTGAAGGCGCGGCCGTCGATCTCACCATCCGCGAGACGGAAGTGTTATCGCTGCTGGCCGAGGGGCTGACGAACAAGGCCATCGCCCAACGCCTGAGCATCAGCGAACATACGGTCAAGTTTCACGTCAACGCCCTCCTCACCAAACTCGACGCCCAAAGCCGCACAGATGCCGTCGTGCGCGCTACCCGCCTGGGGCTGTTGGCGCTCTGACCTGCCCATTCTTCCAGGTGCCTCCTCAACGGACGGGGGATTCTCTCAGCCGGCTCTAAATCGTAATATTTCTCCATCGTTCCATAGATAAAAAGGAGAAAAGCGAATGTCCCAATCATTGCAAGATTTCTCAAACGGTTTGGCCACGGTTGTCGCGGACGCTGGCGCGTCGGTGGCGCGGGTGGAAGGCCGCCGCCGAGGGCCGGCCAGCGGCATCATATGGACCGCCGACGGCCTCATCATCACCGCCAATCACGTCATTCATCGCGACGATAGCCTGCGCGTCGGTTTGCCCGATGGCCACACGGCCGATGCCACGTTGGTCGGCCGCGATCCATCAACCGATCTGGCGCTTCTCAAAGTGGATGCCAGCGGCTTGAAACCGGTCGATCCTGTCGCCGATGAGAAGATGGCTGTCGGCCACTTTGTGCTGGCCCTGGGTCGCCCGGGGCGCACGGTGCAGGCGACCTCCGGCATCATTAGCGCCTTCGGCGAGGGCTGGCGCACGCCGATGGGCGGGCAGGTCGATCACTATCTACAGACCGACG
>JAACJX010000376.1 GCA_014237545.1 Ardenticatenia bacterium
GAAACCATTGCGAACATGACTATCGCGGCGTTCGCACCTACACATGGAGAATAAAATGACAGAAAAAGTAGACATCCTGTTGCGCGGCGGAACGGTCGTGACGATGAACGGCAAGTACGACGTCTTCGAAGACGGCGCGGTGGCCATTCGCGGCGACGCCATCGTGGCCGCCGGCCCCACCGACGAGATCGAACGCGCCTATAGCGCGGCCGAGGTCGTGGATTGCGCCGACACGGTCATCATGCCCGGCTTCGTCAANGCCCANACCCACATCCCGATGACCCTCATGCGCGGNCTCAACGATGACTTGCGCCTGGATGTCTGGCTTGGCTANCTGATGCCCGTCGAGCGTCAGTTCGTGACGCCCGAATTCGTCAAGCTNGGNGCGCGCGTGGCCTGCGCCGAAATGATCCGCTCTGGTGTCACTTCCTTCGCCGATATGTTCTACTACGAAGAAGCTATCGCCGAGCAAGTGGCCGAGGTCGGCATGCGCGCCCTGTTGGGNCAGACGATCCTCGTTTTCCCCGCGCCCGACGCCGAGACCTTCGAGGACGCGCTCATCCTCTGCCGCCGCTTCATCGAGCACTGGAACGGCCACCCGCTCATCCAGCCGGCCGTGGCCCCCCACGCCTGGTACACCGCCACGCCGGAGCTGCTGCTGGCCTGCGCCGACCTNGCCCGCGCCTTCAACGTGCCGCTGCACACCCACGTCAGCGAGACGAAGCTGGAAGCCGACAACAGCGTGAACCAGAACCAGATGTCGGTTGTCACCTGGCTGGAGCAGCACGGCATCCTGGATACCAAGCTGCTGGCCGCCCACTGNGTCCATATCAACGAGGAAGACATGTTCAGCCTGCGGCGGGCCGGGGCCGGCGTGGCCCATTGCCCGTCGAGCAACCTGAAGCTGGCCAGCGGCATCGCCCCCATCCCGCAGATGCTCAAGCTGGGGCTCAACGTCGGCGTGGGCACCGACGGCCCGGCCAGCAACAACGACCTGGACATGGTCGAGGAGATGCGCCTGGCGTCCTTCATCGCCAAGGTCTCGACGTCGAACCCCACGGCGCTGCCCGCCCGGCAGTCGGTAGAACTGGCAACGATCAGCGGCGCGCGCGCCATCCACATGGGCGACGTGACCGGCAGCCTGGAGCCGGGCAAGAAGGCCGATATCGCCGTGCTCGATATGACCGGCATCCACAACCAGCCCCACTTCCACAACCACCCCGACGCCGTCTATTCGCGCATCGTCTACGCCAGCAAGAGCAGCGACGTGAACCACGTCATCTGCAACGGCCGCTGGCTCATGCGCGACCGCGAGCTGCTGACGGTGGACGAGGACGCCGCCCGCCGCGACGCCATCGAGGTGGCCAAGGCCATCGACGCCTTCGTCATCCAGCGCGAATCCAGCCCCTACAACAAGCTGGTGCTGCTGTCCGGCGTCCAGCGGCAGGAGAGCTTCGAGGTGCAGGTGAAGGTGCCGCTAGAAGACGATACGGCCCTCAGGATGCTGCTTGAAAGCGATGCCCTCACCATCACCCGCTACGCCCACTACCGGCAGTACGACCACTACTTCCTGTTCGACGACGGCGACCCCGATGCCGACCGGTTGCGCTACCGCGAGGACGAGTTCATCGATGAGGACGGCGAGGTGACCNAGGTGCGCGCCCGCCTAACGCTGATCGGCGAGGGCGACCGCNAGGAATTCCCCAACGCGGTGATGCTCTCCCGCTCGCGCTGGCTGGCCGCGGCNGNCCGNAGNCTGCGCTTCTANCAGGAGTACTTCGCCCCGGCCCGCGAGTTGCGTGTCCACAAGGACCGCCAGCGTTGGCACGTGCTCTATAAGGCCACCGACTTCGCCATCAACCTCGACCAGGTGCTGGAGCCGAAACTGCCGGGCTACTTCCTGGAGATCAAGGCCCGCACGTGGTCGCGCAGCGACGCCGAGCGCAAGGCGACCCTGATCGCCGAGCTGCTGACCCATTGCGGCCTNGAGGTAGACCTGGCCGAGCGGCGCGAGTACGCCGAGATCGCCATCAGCGCCAACAAGGAAAAGGACGCCGTCCCGGCCTGAGTCGCGGCCGGCGTTTCCGCTCGCGGGCGNGGCGCGGCAGATCAACCGATGCCTGACGANGGACTGGACCTGTTTCGCTCGATGGCNGCGNTGCCGCCGGAACGTCGCTGGCGAGCCCAGACCGNGCCCGTCCCCGTGGCAGTGGCTCTCATCCGGCAGGCGGCCGCCGCCGGCGAGGAGTTGTTGCTCATCCGTCGGGCCAATGGCCCCTACACCGGCCAGTGGGCGCTGGTGGGCGGCAAGTGGGACTTCGGCGAGACGCTGGCCGANGCNATCGTCCGCGAGGTGNTGGAAGAGACNGGGCTGCGGACGTCGTTCGTGGCCCTGCGNGCNCTGGTCAGCGAGCGCGTCGCGCCGTGGACGGCCGAGGACCTGGGGGCGCACTTTCTGCTGCTGGTCTGCGATCTGGTGGTGCGCGANGGAACNGCCGCCGAGCAGCAAGAGGGGCTNGTGGGCTGGTTCGGTTTCGAGTCCATCGACGCGCTCCACGCCGAGGGGCGCATCATCCCCAGCGACTACGCCATGATCCGCGAGTTCGGNGGAGCCACGCGCCACTCGCCCTACGTCGAGGTGGAGATGCGCGCTCTGCTCGACGGCACGGCCGCCCAGCCCAGCCAGATGCTGCGTTTCCTGCGCCATGATGCGGAAGAGAAATAGAACGCGGATGACACGGATCAAACGGATAAACGCGGATCAAAATGAATTAAAAACACTCTATAACTAACGCTCATAATAAACCCGCGTAAATCCGCTAAATCCGCGTCATTCGCGTTCCATTTCTTTCTTACATGAACCGATCCGGAAAATACGTGCCAATCCCGCCGATCCGTGGTTAATTTAGCCCCAACCTATGCCTCTGCTACCCGGCGAAATACTCCATCACCGCTATCGCATCGTCAGCCTGCTGGCCCGCGGCCCGCGCGGGGCCGTCTACCGCGGCTATGACACGACCGACCGGCGCGACGTGGCCATCAAGGAGTACCTCGACCCGTCGGTGGAGATCCAGAAACGCTTCCGGGCCGAGGCGCGACGGCTGGCCGGCCTGAGCCATCCCCAACTGCCGCGCGTGCTAGACCATTTCGCCCTCGACAACGGCCAGTATCTCGTCAGCGAGTACATCGACGGCGTCGACCTGCAGAGCCTGATCGACCAGTACGGCCCGCTGCCGTCGGACCTGATCGCCCCATGGCTGCAGAGCGCCACCGCGCCGCTGATCTATCTCCACCAGCAAAAACGGCTGCACCTGGACATCAAGCCGGCCAACATCCGCCTGACGCCCGACGGGCAGGTGTTCCTCGTCGATAGCGGCCTGCCGGGGCTGGGCGTGCGGCCGCATTCGCCAGGCTACGGCGCGCCGGAGCAACAGGCGCAGGGCGAGGTCGGCCCGGCAGCCGACGTCTATAGCCTGGGCGCTACGCTCTATACCGCGCTGACCGGCAAGACGCCACCCAACGCTCTCAGCCGCGAGACGGGCCTCAGCGACCTGGTCCCGGCCCGCGAGGCCAACCCCGACGTGGAGCCATATCTGTCTATTGTCGCCGGGCGAGCTATGTCGCTGCGGCCGGACACGCGCTACGACGCTGTCGAGGACTTCGCCCGCGCGCTGGAGCGGCCGGCGGGCCGCCCCGCACCGGCCGTCAGCCCCATGCGCCGCGCCGGGCCNGAACCCGCGACGGCGACCGCNCCCGCCCCGCGCCAGCCCCAACGCGCCCGCCGCCGCGTAGACCGTCGCTCGCTGCTGGGCCTGTCGGCCATTGGGCTTCTCATCGTGGCGATCGTCGGATTTCTCGCCGTGTCCAACCTCGACCGGCCGGAGCCGGCGGAAGGCCCGGCAGCCACCAGCACGCTGCAATCGGCCGTCATCGCCGCGCTGACCCAGCTCGCGCCCACGCCGACCCACACGCCCGAGGCGACGACCCCGCCCACGCCGACGCCGCAGCCGCTCATCACCGAGACCGACTCGCGTATGATCTTCATCCCCGGCGGCGCGTTCGAGATCGGCGACGACAGCAGCGAGGAGAACGACGAGAAGCCCGCNCAACTGATCACGCTCGACTCGTTCTACATCGACGAGACCGAGGTGACCAACGCCGCCTATGCCCAGTGCGTCGACGCCGGGGCCTGCCAGCGGCCCGACCGCGCCGGAGCCACCTATTACCAGAGCTACTATGGCGACCCGGAATTCGATGACTACCCGGTGATCAACGTCAGCTGGTACGACGCCGACGCTTTTTGCGCCNGGCGCGGGGCGCGGCTGCCGAGCGAGGCNGANTGGGAGTTNGCCGCCGCCTATGAGCCCGTCGAGCGTCTCGAGCGCCGCTACCCGTGGGGCGACACGTTCGACGGCACGATCCTCAACTTCTGCGACGTGAACTGCCAGCGCGACGACCGCGGCTTCGACTGGGACGACGGCTTCCGCGACACCGCGCCGGTGGGCAGCTNCCCCGACGGCCGCTCGCCGCTGGGCGTCTATGACCTGCTGGGCAACGTGATGGAGTGGGTCGGCGACTGGTANGACTTCCGCGCTTACCGCGACATCGCCGACACCAACCCGCGCGGCCCGGTCGAAGGGGAGTTCAAGGTCATGCGCGGCGGCTCGTGGTTCACCCCGCCCGACGACTTGGGCACCTTTATGCGCGACAACCTGGACCCCAACGCGTCGCAGGCTACGGTCGGCTTCCGCTGCGCGATGCTGCCGCCGTAGGCGTGGACCGCAGACGACAGACCATTGACCGCCGCCAGAAGTTACCGCAAAGACCCTAAGGCACAAAGACGCTATTTTGCGTCCTGGCGTCTTGGAGTCGCGTCCTTTCTTTGGCCGACCACCGGCCGCCATTTTATTATTGACTTATCAACCACAATGATTATTATCTGATCCGCGAGGCTGGNGCNGGCTTCTGGGCGCGGAGTGGTCCCGTCTGAGGCGTTTGCCCGANCTCGGTCACAACCCTATTTCACACAACTCAATAGCGGAGGTTTCGATGAGTGCTCGGATGANGAGTCGTTTCCCGTCTCAACGGTGGATATTCCCGGCGCTGGCCGTGCTGGCGCTCCTGTTGGCGTTAGGCCCGGCCGCGNGGGTGTCGGCGGCGACCTATCGCAACCACGTCGCCCGCGTGCCGGACACGCCGACCAGCGCCCAGGCGGCGCGCGTCTGGATGCAAAGCGACACCGCCTTCGGCGAAACGGCCGGGCTGGAATACAACATCGTCGGCACGGGCACATATGTGAAAGTCCTGGGCACCTTCGACACTTCCGGGCCTGCTCCCGCCAACTGGCGCGCCGACATCCCCACCTTCGCTAACGGCACTCAAATTCGCTACCAGCTTTTCACCCGCAACCAATCCGGTCAGGACTACGGCTTCACCGGCTTCAACTGGTCCTACACCGTCTACGACGGCGACATCCAGTGGGACGGCCTGAAGCACGATACCTTCGACAGCTACTACCGCAGTCCCTTCGGCGCGGTCCCGGCCGGCACCGACGTGACGCTGCGCTTCCGCAGCGTCCCGCTCGACGTCGATGGCGTCTCCCTCGTCGTCTACACCTATAACCCGGCCACGAACGCCACCAGCGGCCCGGCCGAGCACCCGCTGAGCTACCTTGAGGACAAGGTCGAGAACAGCGTCAATTACGCCATCTGGACTGTCACCCTGCCCATACCCGCTACGCCGGCCATCGTCTACTACAAGTTCAAGATCACCGACCG
>JAACJX010000096.1 GCA_014237545.1 Ardenticatenia bacterium
AATTACCTATTGGTGGGAGCTAGAGCGCGCCTCAGGTTCATCCGTCCTCATTCCCGAACAAGTCATCAGTTACGTGGATGACCAGTTCAGCTGGCGGCAGTTGGTGACAACCGATGAGGAAGGCGGGGGCAGTATCCGCATCCACTGGACGGGCGACGATGCGTTGACTGGCGAGCTGGCGCGCGACCTGACACTCGAGATGTTGCCCGAGATCGGCCGCTTTGTGCCGATCAGGCAGATCCTGCCGTTCGACGTATACGTCTACCCGTCTACATCTGACCTCAGCTCAGCGCTGCGTCTGGCGGGGCGAGAATATCAGCCAGGCAGTACCTATCCGGACCTCGGCGTTGTCCTGGTGACCGTGGTCAACCCGGAAACGGCCGAGAGTGAGTTGCGCTCCGGCCTTTCGCTCGGGCTCACCAACTTGCTACTCTACCAGTCNCTGAATCAATACGCCTACAACGTTCCACCGTGGCTCACTCACGGCATTGCCGGTATCGTCCGCGGGCGAAGGGANGTCGTGACCGAGGACAAATTGGTTTCGGCAATTGTGTCCGACCAAACGANCCCTNTGTCGGAATTGTGCTCCACCCCGGCCNTTGAAGAAGANCTGGCNGCTGCCCAGAGCGAATCCCTGGTGCGTCACATTATTGCCACGGACGANGACAGCGCCGTGCGCGCTTTGGTCGCCGCCTATGCCAATGGGCAGGATTGCCCGGCGGCGCTGCGCGGCGCCGTACAGCTGTCGCCGGAGCAACTGGAGGCTTCATGGCTGCGAGCCAATAGCGGCAACCAAGTCAGTCGAGCGGCAGCCGAAATAGGGGTGTGGTTGGGATTGGTGCTGGCCGGGTTTGGCTTGGCCGGGCTTTTGCTTTTGCGGCCGCGCCGCTGATTTTGTTCACNTCCGGGCTTAAGGCAATTGATAAGCCTGTGANTGTATAATAACCAGCTAGAAGCTACTCACTGACTGATCAAATCGGGGGTTCCTGAACTGTCGGGAGCCACATGGTTAGGAATATATATGACGGTTCAAGTTGGGTATTTCACCCCGTTTTATGAGCGGATGGCGGCCGAACAACTGCCGGATATTTTCATCCGCAACTTCGCCTATTACTACGATCAACTCGCGGCCGGCGACGACGGGATGATGCCGGAAGAGAGTATTGTTCCGGTGCAGTCGCTTCTGGACGCAGACATGCTGCCACAGGATCTCGATGCAGTCGGTCAGGAAGCCGTTGCCCGAACAGTCATCATCAAGCTCAATGGAGGCTTGGGCACCGGCATGGGGCTAACCGGCCCCAAGTCGTTGCTAAAAGTCAAGGAGGGGCTAACCTTTCTCGATATCATCGCTCGACAGGCTATCGGTATTGGCTCTCCTTTGCTCCTGATGAACAGCTTCGCGACGGATCGAGCGTCGCTCGATGTCCTCTCNCATTATCCTGAACTACAACAGGCGTTGCCGTTAAGCTTTTTGCAGCACAAACAGCCAAAGGTTAGCGTTGTGGATTTGAATCCGGCCCGCTTTCCTGACGAGCCCGAGCTGGAGTGGTGCCCGCCAGGTCATGGGGACTTGTATGTGGCCTTGGCAACCAGCGGCATGCTGGAGAGGTTGCTTGATTCGGGAATAGAGTATGCGTTTGTTTCGAATGCTGACAATCTAGNCGCGGTACTCGACACGCGTATTCTGGGTCACTTCGCGAGCCGCCAACTGCCCTTTCTCATGGAGGTGGCTGATCGCACGCCGGCCGATCGAAAGGGAGGGCATTTGGCCCGGCGCGCAGATGGTCAGTTCGTTTTGCGCGAGATCGCCCAATGTCCACCAGAAGACATGAACGCCTTCCAGGATATCTCTCGCCACCGGTATTTTAATACGAATAATTTGTGGATTCATCTGCCCACGCTGCAGAGCGTCTTGGTCGGCCGCGAGTACCGGCTTGGTTTGCCGATGATCCGCAACCGAAAGACCATCGATCCTCGCGACCCCAATTCGATGCAGGTTTATCAGCTGGAGACCGCGATGGGGTCGGCGATTGAGGTATTCGAAGGCGCCCAAGCAGTGCGTGTTCCCCGGACGCGGTTCGCGCCGGTGAAGAAGACCGAGGATTTGCTGGCTGTTCGGTCCGATGCCTATACCCTGACGCAAGACTATAGGGTTGTGTTAGCTCCGGAACGAGGGGGTTCGCCGCCTACTGTGGAGTTGAATGGCGACCACTATCGTTTCGTCAGTGATCTGGATGCCCACTTTCCATTCGGCGCGCCTTCGCTGCGTTGCTGCGACCGGCTGCTGGTGGAGGGCGAGTTCAGATTTGGGCAGGGGATCACGCTGCGGGGCGATGTGCGCTTTCGCAATACCAACGGCAAGTGCCGGGTGGTTCCCGATGGTCTGACGCTTGAGAATGTCGAGTGGCCCGAGGGGTCAGTCGTTTGATAACCAGCGAGGGCAATTCCCCGCCATGTGGTGGAATAAAAAGGCGCGCCGACNGTCGGCGCGCCTTTTTCTATTGATCATTCGCCAGGCTAACGCGAGATGATTACACCTTACCTGAGGTAATTGCCTGTTTCACCTCAGCGATCGCCTCGGTCACTTTGATCTCGCGGGGGCAAGCGTTGGTGCAATTGAAAATGGTGCGACACTTCCATACGCCAAATGTGTCCGCCAGCACTTCCAGGCGCTCATTCATCCCCTCGTCGCGAGAGTCGAAGACGAAGCGATGGGCCTGAACAATGGCCGCCGGGCCGATGTACCTGTCGTCCGCCCAGAAGCTGGGGCAAGACGAGGTGCAGGCCGCGCACAGGATGCATTTGGTCGTGTCGTCGAATCGCTCGCGGTCGGCNATNGANTGGAGGCGCTCGCGTCCATCGGCCGGNACCGGCTGATCGTTGATGAAGTAGGGCATGACTGAGCGATAGTGGTCGAAGAATGGTTCCATGTCCACGATGAGGTCCTTCTCGACCGGCAGCCCCAAGATCGGCTCGACCTGAATCTTGATGACATCTCCCTTGGACCCCAGGCGATTTACCAGGGTTTTGCAGGCCAGGGCATTGGCCCCGTTGATACGCATGGCATCCGAGCCGCAAACGCCATGGGCGCAAGAGCGACGGAGGGCGAGAGTGCCATCTTGCTCCCACTTCACGCGGTGCAACAGATCGAGAACCGTATCGGTCCGTTGAACATCGTTCAGCGTATATTCACCCCACCAGGGCTTTTTATCCGTTTCCGGGTTAAAACGCCGGATTTTAAGTANGGCTTGCNTCGTCATGACCTCTTAATAGACACGCTTCTTGGGCTCATAGCGGCCGAGCACGACCGGCTTATAGTCGAGAGAGTAGGTGCCGTCCTCGGCGCGGGTGCACAGGGTGTGCTTCAGCCACTCCTCGTCGTTCCGTTCGGGATAGTCGTCGCGGGCGTGGCCGCCNCGGCTTTCCTTGCGGGCCANGGCGGAGATGGCCGTTACTTCAGCCAACTCCAGCAAACAGCCCAGTTCCCACGCTTCGAGCAGGTCGGTATTGAATCTTTCGCCTTTGTCGTCGATCTGGAGCTTGGTATCGTACTCGTGACGGATCTGCCGCAGGTCGTCGATGGATTTCGCGATCGTCTCTTCGGTGCGGAATACGCCNACGTTGTCGGTCATGGTCTTCTGCATTTTTTGCCGTAGCTNNTAAGGCTTGANGCCGCCCGTGCCGTTGCGAATGCGATCGAGNTCGGCCTGNACCCGCTGGCCCGTGCCGGTGGGCAGCGGGGTCATATCAGCCTGCTGGCAATACTCGGCAATATGGCGTCCGGAGCGCCGGCCGAAAACAACGAGGTCAACGAGGGAGTTGGTGCCCAGTCGATTCGCGCCGTGGACGGAAACGCAGGCGCACTCGCCCGCGGCGTAGAGGCCATCGATGACGCGCTTTTCNGGGCCGACGATTACCCGACCATCAATGTCAGTGGGAATGCCGCCCATGGCGTAGTGAGCCGTCGGTTGGATCGGCATCGGCTCTTCGACCGGGTCGATGCCCAGATAGGTGCGGGTGAAGTCGGCTATGTCGGGCAGTTTGGCCTCAATATAGGCCCGGTCGATTCGCTTCGGGTCGCCGGCCAGCTCGTTGTACTTGTTCACCGTCTCCGGCCGTACGTCTAGGTGGACGTAATTTTGGCCGTTGATACCGCGACCGGCCTGGATTTCCATGAAGATGGCCCGGCTGACGACGTCGCGACTGGCGAGGTCCTTGATGCTCGGCGCGTATCGCTCCATGAAGCGCTCGCCCTGGCCATTCAGTAGGATGCCGCCCTCGCCGCGCACGCCTTCGGTGATCAGGATGCCCAGCTTGAAGATGCCTGTCGGATGGAACTGAAAGAATTCCATGTCCTGTAGCGGGATGCCGTTGCGCAGGCAGATGGCCGTTCCGTCACCGGTCAGGGAGTGGGCGTTGGACGTAACTTCCCAGCAACGCCCCCAACCACCGGTGGCGAAGTGAACAGCCTTGCTGTGGAAGACGTGCAATTCGCCGGTCGCTATCTCGTAGGCAACCACCCCGCGAACGGATTCACCGGCGCGGATGAGATCGACGACGTGGAACTCGTCGAAGAAATTGACCTTGTTCTTGATGCATTGCTGGTAGAGCGTTTGCAGGATCATGTGGCCGGTGCGGTCAGCGGCATGACAGGCGCGCATGACCGGCTTGCCGGTCTCGTTGTTGGTGTGGCCGCCGAAGCGTCGCTGGGAGATACGGCCGTTCGGCAGGCGATCGAACGGCAAGCCCATGTGCTCCAGCTCGATGACGGTGTCGATCGCTTCTTTGCAGAGCACATCGACCGCATCCTGATCGGCCAGGTAGTCGGAGCCCTTGACGGTGTCATAGGCATGCCACTCCCAGCGATCTTCTTCCAGATTGCCGAGGGCCGCGCCAATTCCGCCCTGGGCGGTGCCGGTATGGGAGCGTGTGGGGTAGAGTTTGGAGATGACGGCGACGTTGGCGCCCCGGCTGGCATAAAGGGCAGTCATCAGGCCCGCGCCCCCCGCGCCNACGATGACCGCGTCAAATACGTGCGTTTTCATAAGTGCCTTCCAGATACCTCATGGTTATTAGGCTTAGGGAACTGCGGCTTGATTAAACAATGTNGAATCNAATAATGAGATGCCGATTGTGGCCCAGATCACGGTGGCGATGACAAACAAGGCCAACAGCCCACCGATAATGCGCCTCAGGCCTGGATTGTGAACGTAATCGCTCAGCACATTGTAGAGGCCGCGAATGCCGTGGGGAATTGCCATCCAGAGCAAGAGGATGTCATAGGCTTTCCAGCCCCATGAACTCCATTGCACGGCAACGAATTCCAGGCTCAGGTTCGCGGAGCTATTCAGGATGTGCTGGATGACCATGTGGCCCACCGCCAGGATGAGCATGGCCACGCCCGAAAGGCGCATGAATAGCCAGGCCGTTCGCTCAAAATTGCGGTCGATTTGAACGCGTCGAACAGTAACTTTCCCGGGTGATTTGTCGGTAATGGTTGTCATTTCATTTACTCCTAGCGGGCATATTGAGCGAATTCACTGAAGGCCGGGATGCGAAAACAGCTATCGCCTGCGTTTGCCAGCTCGGTGCAGTGGCCGATCATGCCACTCAACATCAATACCGCGGCCGGGATAAAAGCGAGGAAAAACAATGCCCAGGTGATGAGTGAACTGGTGCGTTGGTGACGCCACCACTCGGGCTTGAAGTCCAGAATGGTGATGCGTATGCCGTTGAAGGCATGGTACAACACGGCGGCCATGACCCCAACCTCGCCGATGCCAAAAATTGGGTTTTTGAACAGCGCCAGCGACCAGGCATAGGCCTGTGGCCAGAAATGGGCATTGGCCGTGTCCCAGACATGAATCACNAGAAACAAGAGGATGGCCAACCCGGAGAGACGGTGCGCCAGCCAGCTATACTGCCCTGAGCGCCCACGATAGCGAATACTTTCACGTACGGTGAGGATAAAAGAGCTCATAAAGGGGATCTCCTGACTGAAAGTCATTGTGAGTATAACATGTTGAGAAAAGGCAAGCTATTTATAAGCCTCTTGTAAGCCTCTTGCCGAGCAGACAGGGGGTTGATAAACTTGATGATAATGGTTCGGCCCTTTGACCTGCGCGATCTAGCTTTGATTCGCCGGATGGGCGAACGCGGTGTCTCGCTGCACACGGTTTCAGCGCTGGTAGAGAATTTCCATCCCCTTCGCAGCGCTATCGTCAGTATGCTGATTGGCGGCGAGTTCCCCACATTCGTCTGGAAACCGGATAATGGCGAGAGTGCTGGGTTTATCCAGTTGCGTATCCACGCGGGCGCTACCCAGGCCTATCTGTTGTACGTGAGCCCTCGCTGCCGGCAGTCCGATTCGAGCGCTGGGGCCATGCACATCGAAGCTATTGATGAGACGGCGCTGCGAGGAGAGGACTGCGCGATCTGGCATGCGCTCATCGATGAAGCTGTGGCCGGCGTGGGCCCGCGCGGCATCCACCACATCATCGCCGAGGTAGACGAGCACAGCGCGGAACTCCAGGTATTGCGACGAGCCGGCTTCGCCATCTATACGCGCCAGGACATATGGGCNGTGCGGGCGGCCGATTACAAACAGCAANCGCTTTCAAATCTCCAACTGACCCGCCGGNGCGNGGCNGATGAGTGGGATATTCAACTGCTCTATGCCAACACGGTCCCCCGGCTGGTGCAGGTNGTCGAGCCCATGCCCACAAATGGCGATGGGGAAGGTTGGGTTTTTCGTGAGGGTGGCGAGTTGTCGGCATTTGTGAATGTGCGCCGCGGCGCCATCGCCACCTGGCTGCGGTTTTTCATTCACCCCGAGGCGGAGCCCGAGGCGGCCGATATCGTCGCCGCCGCGCTGGAAGTCACCTTCGCCAATGAACCGGAACTTGTTTATTGTTGCGTTCGACGTTATGAAAGTTGGCTGCCCAGCGCGCTGGAGCGAAGCGGCTTTGGCCTGGTCGGTAGCCAGGCGGTGATGGTTCGTCACATCGTCCATCACGCGCCTCGACCGGTACCGGACGCGGCTGTGGCCCTGGAGGGCCAACGGATTTCCGCGTCGTCACCAATGGTTCGCAATTTCAAGAAGACGAATCATAAAAATAAAAACGGTAGTCTCTAATTCAGGAGACTCTTTACAGGCACAAATGGATTCTAAACAGTCGCACGAAGACTTACGTACATTACTTTCAGTTCTACCCGGTAGCATTCGAAAGGCGGTTGAGGAGGCCGGGCGCGAGGATGAACTGCTGGAGATCGTGATGGATCTCGGCCGTGTGCCCACGGCGCGATACGTAGACGGCGAGCAGGTACTGCGTGAAACCGAAGTAACTCACGAGGAGATCGAGCAAGTTGTCGATGGAATCGGTGACTTCGANGATGACAACCGCGCNGGTATTGCCCGGACGCTGCATCGTATCTCCGGCATTCGCAATCGCCACGGTCAGGTTGTGGGATTGACATGTCGCGTGGGGCGAGCGGTTTATGGGACGATCGACATCGTGGAAGACATCGTCACCCAGGGACACAGCATCCTGATCCTCGGCCGCCCCGGCGTGGGCAAGACGACGATGCTGCGCGAGATGGCGCGTATTCTGGCCGAGACCAAGCGCGTGATCATCGTCGATACCAGCAACGAGATTGGCGGCGATGGCGACATACCACACCCGGCCGTTGGCCGGGCGCGACGCATGCAGGTTCCCAGCCCTGCGCTCCAGCATGAGACGATGATCGAAGCCGTTGAGAACCACAATCCGGAAGTGATCGTCATCGACGAGATCGGCCGCGAGCGGGAAGCCGAGGCGGCGCGCACGATCAACGAGCGCGGCGTCCAGTTAATCGGCACGGCGCACGGCAACACGCTAGAGAACCTGTTGTTAAACCCGACGCTTTCCGATCTGGTGGGCGGCATCGAGAGCGTNACCCTGTCCGACGAAGAGGCTCGCCGCCGCGGGACGCANAAGACTGTNCTGGAACGTCGCGCCCCGCCGACATTNGANGTGTTAATCGAAATGCAGGACCGGCAACGGNTGCTGGTCCATAACGACGTCACTACCTCNGTCGANNCGATGTTGCGTGGTGAGCCGGTTCANGTGGAACTACGCTANACCGACGGGGAGGGTGANATACACACCGAGCGACAATCCCTCGTGGTCACTTCGGCAGCGGTAACCGGCCGGCGCAGCACGGCACCCGGCGTTCGCCAGGGGCGGGGCAGCCGCGAAATTCGGGCTGTTGGTGAAGGCGCGCCACGGCCGGAGGACAGCGGCCGCGCGGCCTATCTGCCGCCGATGCGCCCGGCCGGTGGCCTGGGCGTGGAGCAAGTGGCCAACAACCGCGCCGCGCCGTCTGCTGCGCCGGCATATGACAATGGCGGCAACACCGGTAACGGGAATGGCAGTCGTAAGATTCGCGTATATGCTTACGGGGTAGCTCGCAATCGGCTCTATCAG
>JAACJX010000456.1 GCA_014237545.1 Ardenticatenia bacterium
TGGAGGGCGGCCAACAGGCGGCGGAGCGGTCGGACCTCAGTGTCGACATTATCGATGATGACGGCCTGGCCGGGGTTAAGCGTATCGGCCGTCAACAGTTCAGGGGCTGGGAAAAAGGCGGCGTCCCGCTCGTAGGCCAGGGCCCAGCCGAGAAAAGTCTTCCCCGCGCCGGCCGCGCCGCACAGGTTTAGCGTTTCGGGGTAGCGCCAGCGGCTGACGATCGCCTCGAATACGCGCGCCTGATGGTCGGCCAGTCGGTCAAATCGGGCACGGACCTTTAGCCGGTTCTGGAGCAGCAGCAGGCGACTCATCCAGCCCCCGGCAACAGGTCGCTCATAGTCGGCCACTTCAGAAAGCGCAGGAAGCGGCCATAGGTACCGGCTGTGGTGCCCGGTACGACGATGTGGGAATAGACGGGCATCATCCAGTCGAGCGTTCGGTCAAGCGCCGCTGGCTCCAGAACGCACAAGCGGCAGATGGCCTCGCGTCGCTGAGGAGTTAGAAGGAGATCTATGCCGAGATCGGCTCCTGACATTTTTGCCGAGTGTGAAACAGCCAAGAGAAGTAATTCCGGCGAACAAAAATTCCGACGCTGAAACTGTTTCTTTTCAGTCACAACGGGTGGTATTAGAGCGGATAGCCAACCTACCACACCATTTAAGCTATCTCTACTAATTGATGCTGCTTGCTTTTTAAAAACTAAGAAATCAATGTCTGGCTCTGCTTCGGCTTGATTAATTAATGAAGAAGTTATGGTTTCCCTTAGCTTCACGGTCAGCCCAAAGGTTCCTAGCCCCCATGCCGCGTCAGTAAATTGTTTGTACGTCCAGGAAAAGCCACTTTGTTTATTGGTATCAGAATCCCATAATGTGTAGTGAAGGTAATGCCCAAGATCTCCCCAAAGGTCTGGCTTTCTTCGACAAATCGCTAGTACCTCGCTTCCTAATGGTGAAACCTTGTTCTGATCGAGCAGTCCTAACTGTCGCAGACGGGTTATTTGGCGATCAGCCTGGACAACATGATCGATGGGTTCATCCTCACTCAAGCCTTGCAATACTGCATATACTCGGTCTGGAGTAACTTCGTGCCGAACATGGAGACTTACACTCATTGATGTAATANCCTTCTCAGCTTGGAGTANCTAGGTGCATATTCATCCATCAAACGTAGCAATACAGCNGTTTGTCCATTTTTGATGATTTCAATCGTATCTTGAATNGCTGCGAGATTATGCANCACGCGATAGTCTCGCCTCGTCGCCAGTTGTTCNAAATCGTCACAAAAGGCACATTTATGGCCTGTTAGTTCCTTCAATTTCTCAAATGTCTTTTGAGGCATACCACGTGCGCTTCGATCACGATAAGTTATGTTGTAGGCACGAATAAATGGTAAATAGACTTTTCCAAAACCAGCAGTCTTCATCCATCCGATCGAGTCAAAACTTGATACACCAACACTATCTAACAAATAAATAACCGGCGGCGTACCAACACCAAATGCGTGGACTGATATACCGTGAGAAACAGAAATGTCAGTCACATATTTGAGGATTCTCAAACTATCACCACTCAAGACATTTGTGCTGCTTTCTTTTCCATTCGTACCAAAGGAACCGAAGCCCAAC
>JAACJX010000298.1 GCA_014237545.1 Ardenticatenia bacterium
CCGGCGAGCGCAGCCCGGTCTTCGTCGACATCTCCCCCGCCAACCGCCGCTTCGCCGAGGAATCGCCCAACATCGAGGTCTGCTTCTTTTATCTCAATGCCGGGTCGTCCAACATCTTGCTGGATGGCGAGCTTGACCCGCGGGGCGAGGCNCGGGCCGTCGCCCGGGTGGANATCCCGCGCTGGGTGGCCGAGGACAAGGCGGCTGTGGCCGCCGTCCACGGCCTGGTCTACGACCAATGCCGCATTCAGCTCGGCTACCCCTACGCGCTGACGCGGGCCGACGAGCTGGCCGTGGTCGGCCGCGGCGACGAGGAGAACCTGGGCGTCATGATCGATCTGGCCATGCAGCGCGTCGGCGTCAGCGGCAGCGAGACGGCCAAGCAGAGCGGCAAGGATTTCGCCCGCGGCGTTCGCACGCCACATCGGATGGGGCGTTATAAGTGAGATGTTCAAAGTAATGACGCAAAGACGGAAGGGAATCAGTCGCTAGCGTTTACGGGTTATTTGTCGGTCAGAGGGAATTTATGCTAGACAACAACTGGATGGAACCACCGCCAATCGGCCGCGTCCTGCGGGCCAGCACGGCCGGCTTCGTCATCGGCTGCCAGGTGCAGCAGCTGTCCGGCCCGTCCTTCGGCTGCCTGGTGAAGGCCCAGCCGGTGGACGAGCGCGAGGCTATCTTCGGCCTGATCTACAACATGGACGTGGCCGACGATCCGCTGGTGCGGCGGCTCATCCTGGCCGACAGCCCGCGCGAGGAGGTCATCAGTGACCAGCGCCAGAACCGCCTGCTGCCGATCGAGATGAGCGTGCTGGCCGTGGGCTACTGTCTCAACGGCCGCTTCTACCACGGCTTGCCGCCGCGGCCGCCGCTGAACCTCGATCCGGTGCACCTCTGCCACGACGCCGCCGAGCTGGCCCGCTTCACCGACCGCCTCGGCTACCTGCGGCTCATCTTGCGCGCGGCCGNCATGGGTGTGCCGGTCGACCAGCTGCTCGTGGCCCACGTGCAGGACGTCTTCAAACTGCGCGGCCATGACATTGACTGGGCGACGGGAGTCATCAACGAGGTCATCGAATTATTGCGCAGCGACTACGACACGCTGGTGCCGGTGCTCGAGGCGCTGGGCGAGGCGCTGCCCGGCCTGTCCGGNGTGCCCGACGCGGTAGGGGGCTTCTGATGTTCGACTTACCCCTCGATTCACGGAAAACAGCATCCGGCCCGGACGAACAAAACGCGCCACTNGGNTANATNGTCGGCGGCGGGCTGAAGAGCGGGCTGCGCGTGCGCCTGACCGTCCCGGCCGACACGGTGCANGANGGNGGCTTCGTCGTTTGCGAGACGCCGCGNTACCGCTACTACGGNCTGGTCACCGACCTGCAACTCGGCTCCACCGACCCGCGCTTCGCCGACGAGAAGTCTGACCGGCTACCGGCGGCCATCCAGGGCGCGCTCTACGGCAAGACGCTCTACACGACGTTGGAGATGTACTCGACGCTGCTCGTCGACCTGGGGCCGGACCTGCTGGATCCGGCGCGAGCCGAGTGGGAAGCACGGGTGGCGACGGGTGAGGAGAACCCCGGCCCGAAGCCGGTGAAGACCGTGCCGCCCCACCACGCGCCGGTCCGCCCGGCGGACGCGGGGGACGTGGCCGCCATCTTCGGCGAGGAGGGCGGCGTCAACTTCGTCATCGGCCACACCATCGAGCAGGGGTATCCCGTTTGCCTCGACCTGGAACGCTTCGTCAAGCGCAGCAGCGGCATCTTCGGCGCGACGGGCACCGGCAAGAGCTTCCTGACGCGCATGGTGCTGGCCGGTCTGATGAAGACCGACGTGGCCGCGGCGCTGGTGTTCGACATGCACAACGAGTACGGCTTCGACGACACCGACGCCGACCGCGGCACGCGCGTCGACGGCCTGAAGAGCCTGTTCCGCTCGAAGGTCGAGGTGGCCGCGCTGGGCCCTGGCTCGACGGCGGGTAGCCACCGCCCCGATTTCGACGTGGTGCTGGCGGCCGAGGAATTTACCATCCAGGACATCCTGCTGATCGGCGAGAAGCTGAGCCTGACCGAGACCAGCGCCGCCACGCTGAGCGCGCTGGAGCGGTCGTTCGGCGACAAGTGGTTCAACAGGTTCATGGCCATGGATCCCACGGCCGAGGAAGTCGATCCCGAGACGGGCAAGAAGTATCCCGCGGCCAACTCCGTCGCCTATTGGGCGCGGGGGGCCAACGTCAACGACGAAGCCGCCAAGGGCCTCTACCGCCGGCTGAAGCCGATCTACGACAAGCCCTACATCGTCGAGAAGCCGCCGGTGGATGCCGTGGCCGAGATCGTCAACCGGCTGGAGAACGGCCGCCACGTGATCCTCAGCTTCGGCCGCTTCGAGGCCGAAGAGGACTATTTGCTGGTGTCCAACATCCTGACGCGGCGCATCCGCGACAAGTGGGTGAAGGCAACCGAGGCCCACAAGAGCGGTCTGGGCGCGTCCTCGCCGCGGCCGCTGGTCATCGTCGTCGAGGAAGCCCACAAGTTGCTCAGCCCAGGCATCTCGCGCCAGACGGCCTTCGGCACCATCGCCCGCGAACTACGCAAGTACAACGTGACCCTGCTCATCGTTGACCAGCGGCCGTCGGGCATCGACGACGAGGTGATGTCGCAGCTCGGCACGCGCGTCACCGGCTGGCTGGGCGACGAGGACGACATCCGCGCCGTGCTCAGCGGTCTGGCCGGCCGCGATCAGTTGCGCGGGATGCTGGCCCGCCTGCAGGAGAAAGAGGAAGTGCTGCTGCTGGGCTGGGGCGTGAAGATGCCCATCCCGATCCGCTCGCGGCGCTACGACAAGCGCTTCTACGACGAGATGCGCGGGCGGGCGGCGTCATCAAACGCTGATACCAAGCGTTACACATTGGACGACGCCAACGACGACTTGTTCTGAGTTAATCCTCGCCAAAGGNAACCCGTGCGTTGGAAAATGATAGGAAGGGNGTGGGTCGACCACCCGTTAATTCGGGACGATTTATGGCTGTTGCCGTTCGCGCGCCGCTATGTTACTATTTCAGTATTATCCTTCATTCATTTATCTTTCTTGCAGGTCTAATTATTTAGTTGAGCGCGTATGTTTTTTCTCGTTGATCCGGTTTCTTCGCAACCGCCGTCCCCGGTTATCTTCCGGCGGTACGCATCGAATATGCATTAACGTCGACAAGCGCCCGCNTNAATAGAGGCCTGCAAGCGNCCGGCGACTCCGANGCCCGGTCTNNNTTGATTTTGAATGGTGGATGCGTGATGAGCATTCACCTTTTTTATTATTTGGGAAGTCCGCCGGTCCCGGCGAAAGTTAACAATTGATTTCATTTTTCATTTCTGGAGTCATTCATTCATCATGGGATCACGTATTGAATTCATCTCAAGACTCATTGGCGCGGTCGTGCTGGCGACCGCGCTGGCTCTCATTGGGGTTCAGCTGGCCAACATGCTCAATCTCGACCCCATGCGCTATGGCATTGCCATGGGCGTGGGCGGCGGGGTGTTGGGCGCGGTGCTGGGCTTTCTGTTCACGCCTTACCTGACCATCCGGCCGATCAACTATATTCGCCAGGCGCTGTCGGCCATGCCGCTGGAGCGGCTGGTCGCGCTGCTCATCGGCGTCTTCCTGGGCCTCATCGCCGCCGGCTTGTTTGCGATTCCCCTGGCACAACTGCCGTCACCCCTGAAGGAGATCCTGCCGCTGGCCTCGGCACTCGGCTTCTGTTACCTGGGCGCGGTGCTGATGATGAACCGCTATCGCGACCTGCGCGAGTTCGCCGGCGGGATTCGCCTGCCGCGCGGGGGCGACAAGGCGGTGGCCGTGGTCGAGGAGAGCGAAGATGCCAACGTCATCCTGCTCGACACCAGCGTCATCATCGACGGCCGCATCCTGGACATCGGCCGCACCGGCTTCGTCCGGCAGACGCTGCTGGTGCCCAATTTCGTGCTCAAGGAGCTGCAGCACATTGCCGACAGCGCCGACAGCCTGCGC
>JAACJX010000360.1 GCA_014237545.1 Ardenticatenia bacterium
ACCAGGATCGCCGCCGTCACGTCATAGACGCTGAGGCTTTCCGGCACGTAGGGCAATATCTGGAACGTCACCTTGTCGCCGGCGTAAATCTTGGGCACCGGATGGAGAACCAGGTCGGTGTAATTCAGGGACAGGTCGGCCGCGTCGGTCGGGTCGGCCACGGCCGTCGGCGACGGCTCGGCCGTCGGCGACGGCTCGGCCGTGGGCGACGGGTCTGTCGCCGGCGCGGGGATATCAGTCGGCGGCTCCGTGGGGGCAAAGGTGTTCGTCGGCGCGGTGGTGTCGGTCGGTTGGATGGCTATGGTGGCGGGATCGGTCGACGGCGGATCGGTCGGCAGCACGCTGCCGGCGGTCGGTTCAGCGGCACCAGTCTGCCGGTTACAAGCGGTAAGCCCGAATACGATGATGGCCAGGATGACGAGAGCGAGCTTCTGCATTACTCTCGATGGTATCAGGCGTCTGAACGTACAACTCAACGCGGATTCTATCCTTACTCAACTACTGCTATTCTATACGTCAATACGCGCGTTATGTTTCCAGGACATAAGGATGTTCACGCACTCTTAAACTGCGACGCGGCTGTTCGCGCGCCAACCCGCGCCCGCCAACGGCCAAATGCCCCCGCCAACCGTGTCGTCATCTCAAATTTTCGGAAATGTGCGCGTTGCCCTTACTCAAACCGGCGAAACGATCGTATAATCGTCACGCTCATTATAACACACCTTGCGGCCATTCGATGTGGCCTTCACGGCAAGAGCCCAAATCGCACGCTCAACAAATCAATCAGTCAGGAGATCGTTGAATCATGCCATTCAAGAATATTCAAGTGCCTGCCGGCGAAAAAATAACCTATGAGAACGGCCGGCTCCATGTGCCGGACCACCCGATCGTGGCCTTCATCGAGGGCGACGGCATCGGCGTCGATATCACCCCCGCTTCCATCATGGTATGGGACGCGGCTGTCGAGAAAGCTTACGGCGGCCGCCGCNAGATCGCCTGGATGGAGATCTATTCCGGCGAGAAGGCGGCCGAGAAATACGACGGCAATTACATGCCCGAAGAGACCTTCGACGCCATGCGCGAGTACATCGTCGGCATCAAGGGCCCGCTGACCACGCCCATCGGCGGCGGCTTCCGCAGCCTCAACGTGACCCTGCGCCAGGTGCTCGACCTCTACGCCTGCGTCCGCCCCGTGCGCTACATCCCCGGCACGCCCAGCCCGATGAAGCACCCGGAGAAGATGAACATCGTCATCTACCGCGAGAACACCGAAGACGTCTACTCCGGCGTCGAGTGGGAAGCCAACACCGAGGAAGCCAGGGCCATCATCGAGTTCATGAACACGAAGCTGGGCAAGAACGTGCGCGAGGGCTCGGCCATCGGNATCAAGCCGGTCAGCGAGTTCGGCAGCAAGCGGCTCGTGCGCCAGGCCATCCAGTACGCCGTCGANCACAACCGGCCGTCGGTGACGCTCGTCCACAAGGGCAACATCATGAAGTTCACCGAGGGCGCGTTCAAGAACTGGGGCTATGAAGTGGCGACGCAGGAGTTCCGCGACCACGTCGTGACCGAGGACGAANTGTGGAGCCAGTACGACGGCCAGGCCCCGGCGGGCAAGATCGTCATCAACGACCGCATCGCCGACAACATGCTCCAGCAGCTCATCACCCGCACCGANGACTACAGCGTGCTGGCGACGCTGAACCTCAACGGCGACTANATCAGCGACGCGGCCGCGGCGCAGGTCGGCGGGCTGGGCATGGCNCCCGGCGGCAACATCGGNGACGGCGTGGCCCTGTTCGAGGCCACCCACGGCACNGCCCCCAAGTACGCCGGCAAGGACATGGTCAACCCCGGCAGCCTNATCCTCAGCGGCGTGATGATGCTGGAGTACATGGGCTGGCAGGAAGCGGCCGACCTGGTGGAGCAGGCGATGGCCAAGACCATCCAGGACAAGGTTGTCACCTATGACCTGCACCGGCAAATCGAGGGGGCGACGAAGGTCAGCAGCTCCGGCTTCGCGAAGGCGATTGTGGAGAATATGTAAGCGTGAAAAACCGAGTTTCTCGGAAGAAACTCGGTTTTTAAGGGCTATCTGAAGACCTCTGAGGTTGGCGACCAAGGTCGCCGGGAAACCTCAGAGGTCTTTTCATGTATTGTGCTGTCAATCAACAACTATCGGCAGATATATCAACCCATCCAAGTCACCGGGGTCGTCGACTTCGTTGGGTAATGCTTCGCCAGCGCTGATCTTGTAAAGCCCACCGCTTGCGCCGACGTCTTTGTCATGAATCTCGACAAAGATCGGTTCGCCCGGATCGCCCACCAACTCCACCAGGAAGTAAGTTTCCGCATCCGGCGCCATCTCGTATTCGCCAAGAACCGTTAGTCCGTCGGCCTCGAAGACGCGAATGCGGGGTTGCATGTCCAGCGCAAGCTCGCTGACGCGGAGCATAAGCGCGCCCGTCGCTGGCAGATCGAACCGGAACACATCCAAATCTCCGGCGCGATCGATTCGCCCGGCGTAGCGTGTATTATCGGGGGCTAAGAACGTGGCCAGTTCCGGAAAGTCGCCATGGTCATCATTTTTGTAACCACTGATAGTTACAATCGTGAAGGCCTCTGCCTGCATGTCTTGTGCGACGGGATAAGGAGCATGATATGCAGGGTTGGAATCCAAGAAGCTCTTTACCGTGAAGAATGCATTGCCTGACTTGTTACTGAAATCTACCGACACCTCATACTCGCCATCTTGATCATATGGCATTAATCCTGTATATAGTCCATCGTCAGGCAGCATATCTGGGGCGATTCCATCATCTTTCAGTTCTAACGCACGAAACGAGCCGTCCGGCCTCGCAATTGTCACGACAAGATCTGCCCCTCCAACTAGCGCAAACTCGCCAACACTTGCCTCAATCAATACAGGGTCGGGATAGACGAATCTCGGCCCGCCAGAAGAACCAACACTGGCTTGATAGGGATTCTCAGTCGAATCGTCCGAGTAGTTTAGTAATTCAAATGAACCATACTGTTCCCATGTAAAAGTAACTCTGTTTCTCGCTTCTGCCCTGAGTTCTGGCAATTGCCTGGATGGCCTCTCGTTGGCAGCTGGAGCGACATTGACCAGTTCTGGGAAATAAGTTCTACCCGTGCCAGCTATCAGGCGTGCTCGAGGAGGGTCGAACATGGAGTGTCGCACAAGCGTTTCCCAACCACTAGCTCCATATGCACGATGTTGTGCAGTGTTCCTCGTATTGTTTACCTTGGCAGAAAATTCCCCTTGTCGTTCTGCGACCCAAAATAGGTCTCCTCCCATTATAGAATCCACAACTGGATCGTCACTTTCCAGCGGGCTGCAGTAGCCTTCACCAGTAGCTCCATATTCCTTATACTCATCACAAAGTCCATAGAAGTAGTGACCCCACTCATGTGCGAGAATCCAACCTGCCTCCACAGGCTCGCTAAGGTGGTCCCCTCTTTGCGAAACATCACCAAAAGAGATGTAGAAGGGAAACCATTTCCCATATCCGTTCAGAGAGGCGTGTGCTCTGTCGATCTCTTCTTCCCAGATAATATCCGCCTCCCACTTTCTTATACCATCCTGTGCGAAGGTGACATTACCGATTTTGTGAACACCATTGCTCATCTCATATACAAAATCGGCGAAGTTGTAGATTATCTGCTGGTAAGCATCCACATCCGCGGGTTCAACCGTTCGATACAAGGATATTAGGACATCGAAAACTCGCGACTCCGGTTCATTGACTCGCGTACATTCTGTTTCGCTCAACATGGGGCCGCGTTCTGGTAAAAATACCTTAACTGTGTAACACCACTCTCCCCAAACCCCAACACTCACATCGAATTTTGTGCTGGATCCGTTGTGCACTAGCCGGTACGATGCGCCATCCCGAGAGGCTAGCAACTCGTAGTATGACTCTGCGCCGAAAGGAGGCACCCAAGAGACAGTATAATTTCCATCCCCATCCGCATTTGCGATCGGGTTAATAATAGGCACCGACCAGCCGATGAAGTCAATGTCGTCGCGCGACGGCGGAACGTCCACCGTCCAAAAACCGCCTGGGGAAATATGGTAGCCTTGTTTGCTGGCGCTGACCCGGTAGCTTCCTGGCGCCAATCCGGTGAATTCATAGGCGCCGTCCGCCCCGCTAACCGTTGTCGCGCCGGTATCCAGTGCCAGGGTAACGCCCGCCAGCGGCAGATAGTTATCCGGGTTGTCATCGCGATTCTCCCACATGTGGCCGGAGATGGTGTGCTCTCCGCCGGTGGCTGCCAGTCGGTCGTGGACGAATACGTCCCTGTAGCCATTGGTGTCGCCGGGGACGAGGTTGTAGGCATCAGACGTGAATGCCACGAAGCGGCCGTCGGCCGAGATAGAGGGATTCGCCGAATAGGCACCACTATTATCATTGTTGGAGGAATCGACCGAGACGCGGGTGGTTGCTCCGGTCTGCCGGTCGTGGACAAATACGTCATAGTCGTAAGTGGTGCCTTTGAGAAAGTAATAATTGAATGCCACGAAGCGGCCGTTGGCCGAGATTGAGGCAAAGAAAAAAGCCCCCTGCGCACCGGAGGAATCGACCGATACGCGGGTGGTCGCTCCGGTCTGCCGGTCGTGGACGAATACGTCACTGTAGTCATTGATGTCGCCGGAGACGAGGTTGGAGGCATTAGACGTAAATGCCACGAAGCGGCCGTCGGCCGAGATAGAGACGTCTGATGAACCATTATTCCCCTGCACGCCGGAAGAATCGACCGAGACGCGGGTGATCGCTCCGGTCTGCCGGTCGTGGACGAATACGTCACTGGCGAAAGTGGTGTCGCCGGAGACGAGGTTGGAGGCGGAAGACAGGAATGCCACGAAGCGGCCGTCGGCCGAGATAGTGGGCCTCTCCGAATCACCAATCCCCTACGCGCCGGAGGAATCGACCGATACGCGGGTGGTCGCTCCGGTCTGCCGGTCGTGGACGAATACGTCACTGGAGTCATTGGTGTCGCCGGAGACGAGGTTGGAGGCGAAAGACGTGAATGCCACGAAGCGGCCGTCGGCCGAGATAGAGGGCACGTCCGAACTGGCATGATTCCCCTGCGCGCCGGAGGAATCGATCGAGACGCGGGTGGTCGCTCCAGTCTGCCGGTCGTGGACGAATACGTCACTGTAGTCATTGGTGTCGCCGGAGACGAGGTTGGAGGCATAAGACGTAAATGCCACGAAGCGGCCGTCGGCCGAGATAGAGGCATACCACGAAACATTATTCCCCTGCGCGCCAGTGGAATCGACCGAGACGCGGGTGGTCGCTCCGGTCTGCCGGTCGTGTACGAATATGTCACTGTAGCCATTGGTGTCGCCGGAGATGAGGTTGGAGGCGAAAGACGTGAATGCCACGAAGCGGCCGTCGGCCGAGATAGAGACAGTCATCGAACCATTATTCCCCTGCACGCCGGAGGAATCGACCGAAACACGAGTCGTCGCACCACTATTGGCCATCGTCGCGGTAGCGGTTGCTGTTGGCGTCCGGGTCGGTGTGGCAGTCAATGTTAGCGGGTTGGTAGCCGTCGCGGTCGGCAGACCTGTCGCCGTTGCCGTGGCAGTGCGGGTAGGCGTGGGGCTGTTGGTGGCGGTCGGTGTTGCGGTGGCTATAGATGTAGACGTCGGTGTGGGTGTTGCAGGCGGTGTGGTCGATGCTGTGGGGCTGCTGGTCGCCGTCGCGGTCGGGTTTCCGTCCGTCTCGCGTTCGTGGATATATACGTCCCATTCATTATTGGTGTCGGCCTGAACAAGGTTAGTTGCCTCCGAGACAAAAACGACGGAGTTGCTATCAGACGATATGGATGGGAGGATTGAGTGCCCGTTGCCTTGCACTCCAGCCGAATCAATGGAAACGCGTTCGGTTTGGCCAGTTTGACGATCATGAATAAAAATATCAGAACAACTTTCAGGGATGTTGTATGCGCTGAGGCAGGTAGCTGAGTCATCGTCCACAAGGTTGCCGGCTTGTGAATGAAAGACAATGTAACGGCCGTCACCCGAAATATCGGGGTAGCCGGACGTTTTATCGGCGTTCGCGCCCCCTGAACTCACATCGACGCCGTTTGTTTGACCTGTTTGCCGGTCATGAACGAAGATGTTTGTTCCTGAGGAATCAAGCCCATAGGCTTTCGAATGGAAAACAACGTAACGGCCGTCAGCCGATAGCGCCGGATGGGTTGATTCACCATTACCAAATCCGCCCTGGGAATTGACAGAGACAATTTCGATCACATCGGTCTGGCGATCGTATACAAAAACGTCCCATATGCCATAGTATTCGCCAGGGACAAAATTATCCGAAGAACTGAAGGCGACAAACCGGCCGTCAGTTGAAATGGCTAGATCTTTTACCTGGTCCGTACCGATTCCATCTATGGTCCACGAAATATACGTCGTCTGCCCGGTTTGCCGATCGTGTGTAAAGATCCCGCCCCCGTCAAGATAGCTGGACGAATACAGGAATGCAACAATTCGGCCGTCACCGGATATAACTGATCCGAAGGAGTCGTTAACCAACTGCGTCCCGGCGGAAGTGATAGACACTCGTTGAGTCTGGCCTGTTTGTCGGTCGTGGACAAAAATGTCCCACTTGCCATTGGTGTCGTTAGGAACCAGATTATGAGCGCTGGAGGTAAAGGTCACATATTGACCATCAGCAGAGATGGCAGGTGCTTCAGAAGCACCATTGGCTTGAACGCCGGTAGAGCTGATTGAAACGCGGGTCGTCGCTCCAGTTTGCCGGTCGTGGACAAAAATGTCGGATACGTTGTTAGTATCTCCAGTGACCAGATTGTTAGCATCAGATTGAAAAGCAACGAAGCGACCGTTCGCTGAAATATTGTCGCGACTGGCAGAATTGTAATGCACACCGGAACTCGCATTACCCTGTTCACCAGATGAATTCACAGAGACACGCGTAGTCTGACTTGCGTCGGCCGAAGCCAACAGCGAGTTACCCAACGCAAACCACACCACCACAATGCTCAAACTAAAACCAAAGAGTGAAATGATGACCCACCGACGCGCCATAGGAGCCTCCTTAAATACCATGCCGCTGTGCAGGGAGGACAAGACTGGCCAATAATTCCTGGCACACCTACACTAAACTAAGTATAGACGCCGGCGCCTACCGCTCCAATATGTAAGTTGTCACGAGGATAGGTGTCAAAAGTCACGTTGTCGCTGAGCAACTGCCAATAGTTCTGTGCTGGGTCTATCATCTTCGCTGTCACGATCCATCATCCCCTTCTGGCCATCCCCGGTTCCGACTCTGGCGGCGCAGCCGGCTTGACGACGTAAATAT
>JAACJX010000005.1 GCA_014237545.1 Ardenticatenia bacterium
AATGACGTCCCGGCCAGCCTGGGCGAGCTGGTTAAGAAAGCCGACATCGACTTGCTCATGTTGCTGGCCAACAAGCCAAAGCAATACGATTTCCGCCACTTTCCGTGCGCAGTCGCCATGATCAGGCAAACCAAGAGTCCGACGAGCGAGATTGACGGCCACTCGCTCGAACGTGTACTTATCCCCACATCTGGCGGGCCGAACTCTTCCTACGCCCTGGGGCTCATGTTGCAGCTTGCGCCCGACACAGAAACGACCGCGCTCTACGTGGCTGTGGAAGGGCGCGGCGACAACGAGGAAGCGCTCGGCCGCGAGCGGTTGAACCAGGTACTCGACTTCGTCCATGCCGGCGATAAAATCCGTTCCCGGCTCGCCGCGCATGAAAGCGTCTCGGCCGGCATCATCGAAGAAGCCGGCCAGGGCTATGATCTCGTGTTGATCGGCGCTACCGAAGAGAGNCGTCTCGACCAGGCGTTGTTCGGCAATATCCCCGCCGCGGTCGTGGAAAGGACGGATAAGCCGGTAATGATATTGCGTCAAAAGAGCAACGCGGTCGCCAATGCGGTGACCGCGCTCGATTGGCGGCTGCACACCATATTCCCACAAAAATCCATCAGCGAGCGGGCCGAAATCTATGCCCGCATCCGGCGCGACGCGCGCCCCAAGACGCAATTCTTCGTCCTCATCGCCCTCTCGGCNATGATCGCCGCCCTGGGNCTCATCGTCAACAGCCCGGCGGTGGTNATCGGCGCGATGCTCGTNGCCCCCCTGATGTCGCCGATCATCGGCACGGGGNTGGCNATCGTCCTCGGCGATGCCCGTTTCCTGCGGCTGGCNCTGGGCGCGGTCAATCGCGGCTTGTTACTGGCAATTTTCATCGGCGCGCTNGCCGGGCTGACGGCCTTGAACAGACCCTTCAGCAACGAGATCATNTCGCGCACCCAGCCCAACCTGTTCGACCTGGGCATTGCNCTGTTCTCCGGNGCGGCGGCGGCCTACGCCNTCAGCTTCTCGCANGCGGCCGGNGCGCTGCCNGGCGTNGCCATCGCCGCCGCGCTNGTGCCGCCTTTGGCTACCGTCGGGATCACCTTCGTGGCCGGGCTGGNGGCCCTGCTCACCGGGCAAACGGCCGACGGCTTTGAGTATCTGGCCGANTCTCTCGGCGCGTTGCTGCTCTTCACGACNAACTTCATCGCCATCAGCACCGCGGCGGCGCTGGTGTTTTTTGTTCTCGGCTTTCGGCCGACGCCGTCGAAGAAGGCGCGACGCGAAGTCCAGCGGCGTTCCTCGTTTATGGCCCTGTCCCTGTTGATTGTCGTCACGCTGGTCCTTGGCCTGACCAGCTTCATCCTGGCCCGCGAGTCCGCCACNGAAGGGCGNATCTACTCCATCACCGANCAACANGTGACGGAGACGCTCGGCGCGCAGTTNGACTCNCTCGAAATAGTCCAACGACAGGNTGGCCTCCTNAACNTNAGCCTGACCGTCATCTCGCCCCAGCCAATNCCCCATTCACAAGTNGTNGAGTTGCAGCAGNTGTTAGCGGANCAATTTATCGACCTGGGCATCGCGGAAGAATTCGCGCTGACGATGTCGGTCATCCGGGTGACACAACTCGACCCGCTGAACCCGCCCACGCCGACGCCGGAACCCGGAGCCATTTCTACGCCATGATCCCGCCAATGAGAGCTTGAGGATTTGCGCGCCCCGCCCCCAACATGGTAAAATAAGTGCAGCTTTTTGGAGGCCCTGTAGCTCAACGGCAGAGCAGTTGACTCTTAATCAATTGGTTAGAGGTTCGAATCCTCTCAGGGTCATAAATAAAAACAATAAGGCCGGTGAACCCACTCACCGGCCTTTTTTATTTTTGGCTCTTTCCTTGCGAAGCAGAAAATACTGTTACGACAAAAGCCTGAAGAATGCCTTGCGCTCGACGGTGGAATGGTGTGGCAATCATCTCATTCACTCTCCGCAATCAGCCGCGCCTCGTCTGTCCGCCCCTGTCGATTCAGAACCTCAACCAGTAGCGAGCGGGCCTCGCCCAAGCGCGCCCAGCTACCGAGACGCTGCCGG
>JAACJX010000432.1 GCA_014237545.1 Ardenticatenia bacterium
CTGGAGCCAGTCGTTCCCGGCCATTGCCACAAACNCGATGGCNAACGTGACGCCAATCAGNTAATGAGCGACCNNTCCGGCGNCGCACTCATNACNTTTCCGGGGAGCAGCNGCNATTTTGCGGTGCNTGAATATCCCCTCAGGCATGTAAAGNANCCAGCGCCCAACCAGACAGATGTTGGANGGCGGGATGTTGAAGGCCAGNTTGAGCCANTGCCCCCACATATCAAACNCGAGNGTNGCGCCCAGCCCGATGANNATNGCGCTNATGAGNNGGNGCGCGAAAGNGTTCATTNAGTCACCCGTTTCCCGATTTTGTCGCNTNGGGTCTAATGAAATTGACCGAGAGTAAGGGCATCCCCANGTCTCGCACTTTCTTGAGGATGCCGTNNAGCGCCGCCTGATCGACTATCGTGCCGGCCAGGAGNGTGTTGCCGTCTTCTTCCAGCANAATGGTCATTCCATTGAACCACTCACCCCANTGGCGACCTAGATGGCCGCTGATCCTGATCTCGCAAACCATTGGCCGGTCGGNGTCACTCTCGCGGCCGGCTTCGTCCGGCATATCCTGAAAGTTCATCACGTGGCTGACTCCCCACTGTTGCTCGCGGGGGCCACCATGAGGACGACATTCCCCCTTTTGTGCCCGGCTTCGACGTATCGATGCGCCTCGGCCGCCTGGGCCAGCGGGTAGCACCGATCGATGACCGCCCGAATCTCGCCCGCCTCGATCAATTCCTTGATGACGCTCAGTTCTTCCACGCTTTGTTTCGTGTTGAGCTTGGCTATCGATTCATAGCGGCCGTTGGGCGCCAGGGCTNGGGCGAGGAGTGATTTCGGAAACTTCCCGACCGTGTCGAATATGACGTCATACCGATCGAGCCTCGTTGAAAACTCCTCTTGGGTGTAATCAAGCACCCGTTCCGCTCCTAGCGNCTTCACCATCTCCAGATTGGCCGCGCTGCTGACGCCGGTCACGTCGGCTCCGAAGTGTCGGGCNAGTTGCACCGCGTACGTGCCCACGCTACCGGACGCGCCGTAGACGAGGACTTTCTGCCCCGGCCGGATGTCGCCCTTGCGCAGAAGGCGCAGCGCGGTCGGTCCGCCGATTGGAAACGCGGCTGCTTCCTCATAGGTGACATTTTGCGGCTTGGCCAACACCAGCCCATCCTCCGGCAGGCACTTATATTCGGCATATGCCCCGAAGTTCGCCGCCAGGGTCGAGGCAAAAACCGCGTCGCCTGGTTTGAAACGGGTGACGTTTTGGCCGACGGCCTCCACATCGCCGGCCAGCTCCATGCCGTAGATTGGATGTTTGGGCCTGGTGAAACCCAGCGTGAGNCGCGCCGGCAGCCAGAACATGAGCGGGACGTTGAGGCTGCGCATCCGGATATCCCCGGCNCTGACGGTTGTNGCCACCACCTTTACCAGAATTTCATTCTCCTTGGGGGTCGGTTTGGCCACTTCCCGCAGTTGCAGTACGTCCGCGGGTCCAAATTTTTGGGCGACTATAGCTTTCATTTCAAACTCTCCTTTTATTGTGCACGTTCGAGGACTCAGTCCCTCTGTTATCCAATGGATCAGATCCGCAGAATTCTTGTATTCCGTCTGCTAAAGTTGTGGATTTGGCCGACTACCCCGCTTGCCGTTGAGAATTTTCGTACTCGGCGATGATTGGGGTGGGATAGAAGCCCTTGACCACGAGCCAGACGCCCAGGGAAAATTCCCATGTGGCAATCGGCAGAACGCCGAGCGTGGTCAGCNTCANCAGCGGCCCGGAGATGCCTAACATGAGGATGATCGTGTTGGCAATGAGCAGCGGGGCGGCAATAAACCCCAGCACGGGCAGAATGCGCGGCACAAGGCGCGATTGGTAAAGCAAAGTGCCCAGCAGCACGGCGTTGATGGCCGGGATGAGATTCTGCCCCAGATGGAACCAGTCATACATGGCGGTCAAGACCCGGCCGATGATGAGCGCTTCTTCCCCGGGGCCGGACTGNCGGATCGTNACCAGGGTCATCAGGCTGACCACGCCGGCAAAGATGGTGCCGGCTTCCAGGATACGAGCGCCAATAAACCCCAGCGAGAAGGCTTCGCCTTGCCGCTTGACCACCGGGTGGAGCGCCACGGCCGTGCCGATGCAGGCCAGGGCCACGATGATCTCCAGGATGCCGCCGACGATAATGGGGGTGTCGGGGCCAGGGCCGACGATGTAGTTCGGATTGCGCACCGGCGCGTACAGCGCGACGGTTGGGATTGAGATAAAGGTCAACAGGTAGAGCACACCGGCGGCCAGCGATATTTTTCTGCCTTTTGCCAGGCTGGTGCGCGGCAAGTCACTGTTTCGTTCATTGATATAAGCGCCACTGTTCATTTCAATCTCCTTGTGAAGAACTTTGCGTTCCTGGGGCAAACGGCTGTCTAGGCCGTCTGCCCTCCTCGAAATGGTGTCGGGCAACTTGGGGTCAGCCCGACAAGCCTGTACTCAACCTACCCTTGCGAGCCGACCCCTTGGCGCCCGGCGAAGAGGGCGATTCCCAGCCACGACAGAGCCAACCCCACCGGGACCATGATGAGCGCTTCGTGCGCTGCCGGCAGCACCGAGCCAACAGGTGTCAGCAGGGCTCCGACAGCCAGCAGCGCGCCGGCCCAGCGCGGCAGGACCCCGGCGCGGAAAGTGGCAATGCCGAACAGCAGAGGACCGGCGATGTAAATCAGCCCCGATGCCTGCCAGAGTATTGGCAATGCGCTGAGGTCAACCGCGCTNGGCGATCCGCTAAACATGCCCAGAAACCCGTCCACGAACGCCGGCGACTCGGATGCCAGCCCCGGCAGGATAAACGCTTCCACCATCGAGAAGCTCATAACGAGCGCCAGCCACAGGCTGAACAAGGCGAAGCCGGCCAGGCCCAGCAGGCCGGCCCTTTCCACCTGTTTGGCATACAGGCCGGTCATACCGATGATTCCAAGGTAGCCCATGATGACCGCCGCGATGTGGACATTTGCCCACGTTGCGGTGGTGACCGATGCGGGAACGTTGGCCTGATGGAACAGCCCGACGATGACGAAGCATAGCCCGGCCGCCACGGCCGCCAGTCCGGCCAGACGAAAGAGGGTCGATGTGGTGATGATCGCTTTGTTCTGATTAACCGAGAGCCTGCCTGTGATGTTCATTTCTCTGTCTCCTGTTTGAACCATGGGATTTAGTGTCGGTGACACCCGGCATAACTGCCTGCTTTGGTTCGATTGGAGACA
>JAACJX010000098.1 GCA_014237545.1 Ardenticatenia bacterium
CCTATATCACCGGCGCGATAGTCGTGGTCGGGCTGGCGATCTTGCTAATCCCGGCACGGACGCGAGATTTCGGCTGGCGAACACTCATGATGGGCGGGCTGGCCACAGTAATCGTTTTAGTGGTTATCGGGTTGGCCATTTTGATCGCCTGGCCGATATTCTTTGTCCAGTTCCACGAGTTGCTATTCCCACCGGGGACGTGGACTTTTGCCTACACGGATTCGCTGATCCGTCTCTTCCCGGAGCAGTTCTGGTTCGATATCGGCGTGCTGATCAGTGGTGTGACGCTGGCATTGGGNATTGCGGCNGCGCTTGTCGGNTACTTGATGAGCCGTCGAAGCGCACAAGCCTAGACTTCCTTGTCGCAACGGATTGAAAATCCCCTCTGACTACCACATTCAACACTGGTAAAATGAGTATCTGGTAGAGGGAGCGATGCGGATTTGTGAAGTTTGGAAAATAAATACGGNAACCTGTAGCGGCAGGTTTGCAACCTGCCCTCCTCGACGACCCTGACAGGTGAGTTGGGCGGGTAACAAACCCGCCNCTGCCGGATACTCGCGTTAATGTGTCAATNAANGTCAGTCGGTNTCGTGTGCCAACGGCGGCATCGATCCTGCNATCTTGCTTTCCGAATTATGGACCCACGACGATCTCGATCCAGTTGACCCGGCCGGGATAGACCCACACATCGCTCTTGATTTGCCGGCTGCCGGCGTCGACGATGGCCTCGTAGAACCCTGGTACAACGTCGTCCACAACAAAATTTTCGCCCAGAGTCGAATCGCTGTTCGGCTCCCCGGCAGCGNAGGAAGAGGTGGCCGTGTAGGGCGCAGGCGCGTCGGCACGGACGAGAGCTATCGGGGCCTCGTAGAGAATCTGGCCACCGGGATCGACGATTCGGCCGGCGACGATGCCGGTCTGGGGAAGAGGCTCCAACCACAGAAGGGGGTTGCGGGTGGACGCATACGTGTTCTCCCCGACTCTGACCTCGAAGTGAAGATGCGGCCCATCAGCCACGCCGCTGGCTCCAGAAAGTCCTAATTCCACGCCCCGCGCAACTTGCTGGCCAGCCGCCACCGACACTTCGGATAGGTGGCCGTACAGCGCGAATAACGGCGTCGCGTCGCTACTATCTAACTGCAGGATGACAAGGTTGCCATAGAAATCGACCTGCGGCCCGTAGGCCACAGCCGAGTCGTTCCCGGCGAAAACGACCGTGCCGGACGACACAGCCAGCACGGGCGTCCCCGACGGCACTACGAACTCAACCCCAGTGTGCGGCCGTAGCATGCCGCCGCGTGTGCTGCCATAGGGATATGCCTTGTCAGTCCAGGCCGGCCCGGACACCGGCACGGGGCGCTGGAGCCACAATTGCTCCCCTTCCAGTAGCGAGGGCGGAGGCGGAGGGGTAAAGGTCGGTGCCGGGGTCGCGGTGGGTTCTGTGGTTTCGTCGAAGGGTGTCGTCTCTGTCTCGGCCGTCGGTGTAGCGGTGAAGGCGCTGGTCGGCGAGGGCGGCGCCGCGACAGTCGCCACAGCCGCAGGCCGTGGGGTAGCCACGTCTATGGTGGCTTCCGGGAATGGGGCTGCCAGCGTCGCGGTAGGTTCGGGGCGGCCGGCCACGTTCGCCGGCGGCGATTGGCAAGCCGCCAGAAATACAAGCAGCAGAAGACCGGCGGCCCACAACAGACCGCCGGCCCGGCCCTGAGTTTTGATCAATCTACAGGCCTCCGCGTTCCTTGGCGATAGCCGTAGTCGATTGGGCCAGCTCTTCGGCCTCGGCAATCAGCGATTCAACCTCGGCCGTCCATCGCGCCGCCAGGTCGCGGTTCTTCAAGCTGACGCCGTTGACCTTGACATTTAACCCCGCGCCGTGGACAGCCGCGCGCGCCATGATAGCGCCCACGGCCGCGTCGGTGGCAGCATTGACATTGCCGACCGTGGCGATCGTCTTGGCCAGTTTTCCCGCGTCCCGACTCAGCCGCGCCACGCGCAGGGGCACCTCGCCGGCATGGACCGTAGCCGCCTCCAGCGCGGCAGCCTTTTCTTCCTCGCCTAGATCCTTGTTGCGAAACACGGCCAGGATGTCCTCGAACGAGGCCGCGTCCTCAGCGATGGCTGCCAGTAACTCGCCGCGAATGGTCTCGGCCTGGTCGAGGATTTGNCCGGCTTGCTCGCTCACGTCGAGATATTTCTTGCGGCCGACCGTCAGACCGGCGGCCATCTGGGCCAGCGCGGCCGCCAGCGACCCGACCAGCGCGGCCACCGAGCCGCCGCCAGGCGTTGGCGTCGAAGCCGCCACAGCGTCGACAAACGGTTCCGGCGCGGCCAGCGGTGATACCTCGGGCTTTGTCTCGGCCGGCGGGGATTGCAGGCGCAACTCCAGCACCTGATCGTCCTCCAGCTCATCCAGTTGCAGATACCACTTGGCGCTATCCAGCAACGCCTTCTGAGGAATCAGCCCCACCAGTTCGGCGCGCGTCACCGTCAGCCCGTGGCGGGCCGCTTCGCGTCGCACCGTTTCCTGGACACGGAAAACGGGGGTGCGCTCGAAATTCGTCAGGTTCATGCTGACCTGGGCCTGGCCGTCNACCAGNAANCCGCGGGCCTGNACATAGCGCAAGCCGCCGCTGGAATGGCGAACGGCGCGGGCGATATTTTCCGCGACNGTGACATCGCTGGAGTTGAGGTAGAGGTTATAGGCAATCAGGAACGGGCGAGCGCCGATCACCGTCGCGCCCCAGGGGTGCGGCTCAGCCGGCCCAAAATCGGGCTTGCGCTCCGGGTGGGTGGCCACTTCCTCTTTCCATTGTTCGTATTGCCCCTTGCGGATGGCCGACAGGCTTTCGCGGTCGGGGNGGGTGGCGGCCGCGGCGTANAGGTAAACGGCGACGCCCAACTCCTCGCCCACGCGCCGGCCCAGACGACGAGCCAGCATCACGCATTCATCCATGGTGATGCCGCGGACGGGAATAAAGGGAAACACATCGGTCGCGCCAATGCGCGGGTGCTCTCCCTGATGGTAATCGAGGTCGATGAGTTNCTTGGCGGCGGCGATGCCGCGAAAACCAGCTTCAACGACGTCATCCGGCTGGCCGACAAATGTGACCACCGTGCGGTTGTGGTCNGGGTCGGCGCTCACGTCCAGCACCTGGACCGCGGCGACGCTGCGGATGGCGTCGACAATGCGGCCGTAGACNTCCGGGTCGCGGCCGTTGCTGAAGTTAGGAACACATTCCACAATTGTTTGCATGACTANACTCCTGATAATGGGGGCAGTTTTAGCAGCAGTTGGCGCTTTCGGCTACTCACCGGGGCCGGCGGAGGCGACTTCTGAGCGATTTCCAACGTTCCTTGATGGAAGTGGCCCNGGGCTTCGCGATGGGTTGCGGGCTGTAGCGGGCTTCCAGAAANGCCTCGGTCAGGGCGTCAAAGTCCGTNTCGGCATCGGGCCAGGCTTCCTTAAGGTCGCGGGCATATTCCAACGGNGTTTCGCTCTCCTGCCGATCGACGCCGCTTTCGGCCGCGCGTCGAACCAGAGCCAGGTAGTAGAAGCGAATCTGTTCGCGGGGGGAAAGTTCGCCAAGNCGCAGAAAGCGGGGAGGGCGCACGTTCAGGTCGACGCGNGGCGGCGNCATAGAGGTCGGCTGCCTCAGGCGTGCTTGNAACTCGCGGCCGATCGAACGCGCGCGACCGCGCANCCGCTGCCAAATTTGCCGCGCCCACANCACNACAGTTGCCCAGTAGCCGCCGACAGCTGTTTTATCCAGACGNTAGCCTCGCTCGCGCAAAAAGTAGAGGAANGAGGCGATGATGAAAGCGATCACCAGAGCCCAGAAAGCNGAACTGACAACCATGCTCAGAAACTCATTATTCTGGGCCGGTGTTGCGGGGGGCACTTCTGGTGTTGGCGCGGGGGGCGGCTGGAGGGGAGGGCGCTCGCCGTC